>JAUWOX010000164.1 GCA_030611905.1 bacterium | reverse complement strand
GGGATTAATGCCTATAAATCAGCTAATCAGGGAAAAAACAACTTCTTGGAAGCAGAACAAGCCATCAAGGCACAAGATCTTGCAAAGGCAGTTGAATCCTTAGGAAAAGCAAGAAAGAATTTTGAAAGCACCCAAAGGAATCTAATTGTCTTGTCGTGGCTCCGCGTAGTTCCCTATGCAGGTATACAATATAGCGCCGCAAATCACTTAGTTAGATCAGCAGTTCAAATTTCATCAGCTCTTGACGAAACGGTCATTGCCGGAGAAAAAATACTTGAACCGGTACAAAAAAAACAAGCATCAATTCGTTCTGTTTCACCTAATCAAAAACAAGAAATATTAAAAAATCTTTACGAGGCTAGTCCCACTTTCCAAAGATCTCTAAGTCAAATCGAACTAGCCGAAATTGAAATTGAACTAATTCCCAAATTCGCCGTATTGAAACAAATCGAGGAAGCCCAACAAACAATTGCCCAAAACATCCCACAAATCAAAGAATACATGGAAATAGTTGCTACCATTTCTAAGCTTTTACCACCCGCCGCTGGCTATCCACAGGAACAAACTTATTTATTTCTCTTAGAAAACAACTCGGAACTTCGTCCGGGCGGTGGATTTATTGGCACCTATGGCATAATTAAAATAAAAGGCGGCGAACTAACAAAGCTAAAAACTGACAACGTCTACAATCTTGATCATGAATCAAATGTAAAAATTGAAGCTCCTTGGCAATTCCATAAATTTATCGACCCAAACTTACAGTCTTGGTATATTCGCGATAGCAATTGGTCGCCCGATTTCCCGACAAATGCTAAAAACGCAATCTGGTTCTACCAAGAAGAAGGCGGCGAAGAAAAACAAATTGATGGCGTAGTCGCAATTACACCAACGTTTATTAAATATTTACTAGAAGTCACTGGACCTATCAAGGCCCGTGATGAAAAATTTACATCGAAAAATATTACTGAAAGAATACAATATCATACTACTGCCATGTATGAAGGAAAAGTCGTTATTCTAGAACAGAAAACACGCAAGGGAATTATCGGCGACTTATCGAGAGAACTACTTGGAAAAATATTTTTGCTTAAAAAGAAAAAATGGCCCGAACTACTCGAAGCCGTACAAAAAGGAATAGAAAGCAAACAAGCTCTAATCTATTTTGATAACGAAAATACTGAAGAATTTCTCTATCAAAACAACTGGGCCGGAAATGTTATACAAAACACTAAAAACAGCGATTATTTAATGGCTATCGATTCCAATATGGCCTCACTTAAGACTGACCCGTACATGGATCGATTAGTCGAATATAATATAAATCCAGACGGAAATGTTAAAGTTAATCTAACTTACACTAACAACGCCGTTCCAACAATACTTACAACTAGATATCGAACCTGGACTAGAATCTATACGCCTCCAGGCAGCGAACTTATCAAAATAGAAGGCAATGAGGGCGGCCCAGAACTATATCCAGATCATTTCACTCACGCTCATGAAATATCAGAAGATCTCAACAAAACAGTTTTCGGCACCTTCTTCAATGTCGAAACTCAAGAAACCAAAACATTATCCTTTGAATACAAACTTCCTCAATACGTTATCAACCAAATAAAAAAAGGTAACTACAATTTAATAGTACAAAAACAAGCAGGAGTAGTCGATCAAAAATTAAAAATTAATTTTACCGCCCCAAAAAACATTCAAGGATACTCGCCACAAGATTCAGGCATAAAAAAAGATAATAAAATAAAATTTGAAACTCCTTTAAACAAAGATAAGGAATTTTCTGTTAATTATTAATAATTATTCAACATGTATAAACAACAAAAACAAAAAAAACATTCGAGAACAGCTTCCTGTTTCAAAATTTACGCCATAGTCCTGACGATCTTGATTAGTTTTATTGCCGGACTTTTTGTTGGCCGCAGCCGCACAGTCACCACCAATACTCTGAAACAACTTGGACAAGTTGAAAACAAATATACCGATCAAACAGAAAACAAAGCCAACTTTCAAATATTTTGGGATGTCTGGGATTTAGTTAACGAAAAGTTTGTCAACCAACCACTTGATTATCAAAAAATGGTATATGGCGCCATCTCTGGCATGCTTGAATCACTAGATGATCCCTACACAGCATTTTTAAATCCAGAAGAATCAAAAGAATTTTTAGCCGAAATAGAAGGTGAATTCGAAGGAATCGGCGCTGAAATTGGTATAAAAAATGACCTAATTACAATCATCTCACCATTATCAAACTCTCCAGCAGAAAAAGCCGGCCTTAAACCAAACGATATTGTCGTTAAAATTAATGATGAAGATGCCACTAAAATGACCCTAATAGAAGCAGTCTCTAAAATTCGCGGACCTAAAGGAGAACAAGTTAAACTAACGGTCGCAAGAGAAAGCGAAGACGAACCACAGGAAATAACAATTACCCGCGATAAAATAGAAGTAAAAAGCGTCCAATGGTCCATGAAAGGCGATATCGCCTACATTAAACTAAGCTACTTTGGAGAAAAAACAGCCCAAGAATTTCAAGACGCTGTCACTAATATTTTAACTAAAAATCCCAAAGGAATAATTCTTGATCTACGCAACAACGCCGGAGGAT
>JAUWOX010000115.1 GCA_030611905.1 bacterium | reverse complement strand
AGAATCAAGAATCAAGAATCAAGAATCAAGAATCAAGAATCAAGAATCAAGAATCAAGAATCAAGAATGGCTCGGCGAGATTTTTTTATTTGACTTTATTCGTGATTTTAGGATAGAATGGGGTGATATGGAATATGCATTATCAAAACGAGCGGAGGATTTATTTAGTGCTTTTGAAGAAGCAAAAGATTTAAGTAAGAAAAAAAAAAAGGTCCAGTAGTTCAAGTTAATGAGGTAATTGGGACGCTGGCTTTTTTCTATGAAAAAATTAGAGTGGCGATTGATTATCGAGAGGAGCATTTATTACGAAAGAATGCTATTTTAAGAATTTTGAAAAGAAGATTTGTGCCAAAAAGCAAGGCATGGGACGTGGCAAATTATTTGGTGCGTGAATTGATTAGATCAAGGTATTTGTTGAATAAAAGCGTATCGGAAGAAATGGTTTATGAGATTGGTGGTATTTTGAATAAATATATATTTTTGAATAATCAGTTGGCTAAACGAAATATTACCAAAGGTAGAAAAAAGTTGAAATGGTTGTTTGGTATTGCGGCTTGTGAAATTGATAATCTTTTGAAGCCAAAAATCGTTGAGCGCGCTTTAGTTAGTTGCATGTATGATATGATTGCCAAGCAAATTTCTTTGGAAAAGCAGAAAATTTCTGAAGGTGAGAAGAATATTCAAGTTTATATTGCTATTCATAGAGCATTAATAAAATCTGACGATGATATTTTGGCTTACCATTTGTTTAGATTGCATTTTCCAAATTGGTTTGAAGTGCCTTCTTATGGGACTATAGAAAAGATTGCCAGTGATTTGGATGTAATTATTGAGGCGATTGATAAACAGTTGAGCCATTCTATGAGAAATAGGTTATTTCAATTAACACGAAAATATGTTGCTCCTTTCATTATTTTGAAAGGATTTTTGGAACAGAATTTAGAAGAAGCGAGAGAATTGTTTGTTGATCCGCCAGAGCCGTCAATTAGTTTTGATCCCTTTCAGTCGCCTGATGCGTTTTCTTTGGAAGATAAATTAAGAGCTGTTTGTTCGGAGAAGTATAGGGAATTTAAGGTAGTATTGAGGCGAAAAGCTGGTCGATCAATAATTTACATTTTTATTACCAAGCTATTATTAATGACGTTGAGATTGCCTTATGATCTTTTTATTGTTCATGCAATTAATTATCTTACATTGGTAATTAATACTTTTGTGCCGCCTTTTTTAATATTTTTGATTGCTTTGTTGGTGCGTGTTCCGGGCGAGAGTAATTCTGATCGAATAATTGATGGTATTAAAGAGATTGTTTATGATGATGTTAAAAGAAAAATTTTTGTAACTGAGCGGGTAATTTTGAAAAAGAGGAGGTTTTTATTTCATTTTATATTCACCTTGCTTTATACGCTTGTTTTTTCTATTACTTTTGGTGCGATGATTTGGTTGTTGTATGAATTGCATTTTAATATTGTTTCTGGATTTATATTTATTGTTTTATTTTGCTTTGTGTTCTTTTTTGGAATATCTTTGCGTCAGCCAGTTCGGGAATTGGTATTACAGACCGAGAAGGAAAGTATTTTTACTTTTTTATTTGATTTGTTTACTTTGCCTATTTTGAAATTGGGGAGGTGGATTTCGACTACGTTTTTTCAAATTAATATTTTTATTTTTGTACTAGATTTTTTGATTGAAGCACCATTTCAAATGATGATTGAGATTATTGAGGAATGGATTGCGTATATCAAAGAAAAGCGCGAGGAAATTCTTTAAATTGCTTCGTCGCTTTATTGTTAATATTGAATATTAAATATTGTGGTATTTTAGTCCATAAGCTTTGCTTGTGGGTTTGTGTATCTTGTAGAGATGTTTTTAATATGATATTTTAAATTATATGAAATTGTTTTCAAAGAGAAATATTTTTGCATTATTATTAATCGTTAACTGTTGTTTGCTAATTGCTAATTCATCTTTGGCAGTGGATTCTTGTGGTTCGAATAAGATTGTGATTTTTGGTTGTGATGTGGGAGAGATGTTGCATTTGAATGCAGAGCAGTTGACTTTACCGATTGTTATTGTGGCAGGATTGATTGATGGGATGAATCCATGCGCTATAGCATTAATTATTTTATTGTTAGGTTATTTGATTATTTTTGTGCAGTCTTCAGATATGGATGAAAAGAAAAAAACAAAAGAAATTTTTAAGATTGGTGGGGTTTATATTGTAACTGTATTTTTGACTTATTTTTTGATTGGGATTATTTTTTATAAATTTATTGATATATTGGTAACTTGGTCATATTTTGGTGATATTGCTTTGTATATAAAATATGTTTTGGCATTTTTAATTATTATTGCTGGAATTATAAATATTAAAGATTTTTGGTGGTATGGGAAGGGGCTGAGTTTGGAAATTCCAAAAAGTCAAAGACCGGGGTTGCAAAAATATATTCAGAAAGCTACTGTGCTATCAACAATTATTTTAGGAATTTTGGTAACTATTTTTGAGATGCCCTGTTCTTTGCCTTTGTATGTTGGATCAGTTGATATTATGCATAATTTTTTGGGACTGACTAAAACTATTTTGTATTTATTGATTTATAATGTTTTGTTTATTTTGCCATTAATTGTGATTTGGTTGCTAGTTTTGGGCGGGAAAAGAATTGCTGAATTAAAGGAATGGCAGGAGGCAAAATTAAAGACGATGAAATTAGTAATGGGAATCGTGTTGGTAATAATGGGAGTTTTATTGATTTTATTATGATTTAACGGCTATTATCGACGATAGTAGCCGTTTAGGATGCCTTTTGGGCTTGATTAAGTCAAGTAGAAAGGGCTTAAATAAGTCAAATTCATCTTGACTTGAGATGGTTAAATTGCTAGATTGATATAATTAATACTTATAATAACTAATTAACTAATAATTATGACAGAGCAAGGTTCAAAAGGAAGCGCATTGTGGTTGCCGATAGCAATTGTGATTGCTGGAGCATTGGTGGCTGGAGCAGTTGTTTTTAAAGATGATAAGCCGTCTCAAGACGAAGATTTAAAAGGCAAGGCAAAGGTTGAGGAGCAGGAAGAAGGGGCAGAGGTTGTTGAGGTGAGCATTGACGATGATGCAATTCGTGGGGATGAAAATGCTAAAGTGACTATTGTGGAATTTTCAGATTATGAATGTCCATTTTGTGCCAAGGCAGAGCCAACTATGAAAAAGATTTTAAAGAATTACGAAGGAAAGGTGAGATGGGTTTATCGGGATTTTCCAATGAGCTATCATAAAGATGCACAGTTAGCTTCTGAAGCTTCGGAAGCGGCGCATGCGCAGGGAAAATATTGGGAATATCATGATTTGCTTTATAAATATAATGATAGTTTGAAAAAGGCTGATTTAATTAAATATGCTGAAAAATTGGGGTTGAATATGGAGCAGTTTAAATCTGATTTAGAAAGTGGAAAATTCAAGGATGAAGTGGTAAAGGATTTTGAAGATGGTGAGGTGGCAGGTGTTGATGGGACGCCGTGTTTCTTTATTAACGGCACAAAAGTTGTAGGAGCTCAACCTTATGAGAAGTTTGCAGAGGTAATTGATGCAGAATTGGAAAAATAAAAATATAAAAATCTAGAAATATAAAATCCCTGTTGATTGTAGGGATTTTATTTTTGGGTGAAATTTGGTAGAATGATTGTGTGTATTGTTTCATTGTTGTGTTGTTAATGTGAATAATGAATTAATCATGGGAATAAGAAAACATTTTGAAAAAAAAGGAGAAGGGGACTTGAAATTACAGGACTTGAGCTTGGAACAAGAAGAGACTGAAGAATTAAGATTCGATCCTGAAACAGAAATCTCAAAGACTGATTGGCAGAGAATGAAAAATGTATTGGAGAGGCTTCGAATAGATAATAACTGGTGGTATTTTGCAGATCAAGCTATGAGTTCTAAGATCCTTTTTCCAGACAGAACAGTAGAA
>JAUWOX010000165.1 GCA_030611905.1 bacterium | reverse complement strand
GAGCAATTATCTTCTCCTGAAGACCACCATCTAAATTATAAGGTCCTTCAATTTTCAAATTTTTTATTCTTCCTTCATCCAAATCGACTAAAGCGTAAGTGCCTAAGAATCCCCCGGTCGGCCGAAGCTCCCTATTATTTTGAAATAAAACTAAATACCTTTTCAAACCATTATGCCCCAAAATTTCCAAAAGATGATCAGAGTAATTCTCAATAATTCCTAAATTATCATTAACCTCTGGCAATTTATCTTTGATTAATCCAATTTTAGGCGCCACATCTTCAGGCAAATCTTTTACATCAACACTCTTTAAATTTTCATTAGCATCTTCCAATTTTGCCCGCGCCATTTTCAAACTAGAAACTGCCCCCGCCACTTTCTCTGTCAAAGAAACCCCTTTCTCGTCTTCATCATCTGATGCAAAGCTTATTAACCCGCTAAAATCTTTAAAAGGCGCCAAAGCAGTAGTCATATACTCACCCGCCTTAGATAAATTGGCTCCTGCCTTTAATAAATTATCACCAGAACGAACTTGAGAACCACCCGGTAAAATCTTCAAAACAGAAGTGACCACTTCGCCATATTGATTCAGATCTTTCTGCGCATTAATAAATCGATCAGCTGCAATGCCAAATTTATACGAAGCCATTTCAAAATCAGTTCCAGTTGCTGAATCAGATGCTGATCCAAGATATTGATAAGCTACTCCAGCATCACTCAAAATCTTAGATTTGGTTAACTTCGCTTGTCCGCTAAAAAAATCAATACCTTTAATCGATGACATCAGAATAATACCAACTATTACAAAACAAGCCCATGACCATCGCAATCCCTGCTTAAATATCTTCTTTGAAGCCATCCTTCGCTTCAATTTCTGCTCGCCCTGAATTATACTTCTCTCTTCATTTTGTTTTCGTTCTAATTCTTCTCTTTGCTTTTTTTCTGCAATTTCTACCATTAATCTCTCCTGACCTCGCTTCTGTTTCGCCATTTTAAGTGCTAACTTTTCCTCTTTCTTTTTCTGCCTGACCGCCCTAACCATCAATTCTCTCTGTTTCTCCTCTGTAATTTTTGCTAACAATCTTTCCTCTTTCTGTTTCTGCCTCCCCATCTTAAACGCCAATTTTTCATCTCTCTTTTTCTGCCTAGCAACTTCCTCAGCCAACTTCGCTTGTTTCTTTTTCTCAACCCTAACAGCTTTTAAATTAGACCTTCTAGTCTCTTCTGCCTGCACTGCCCTCTTCCGAACTTTAACCTCCTTCTCTGAAATATTCACTTCCTGCTTCCTGCTTCTTGCTTCTTGATCCCTTAAATCAATCGCCTCTTTTTTAAGAACTTGGTTTTTCTCTTTTTCTTTTCTCTTCACAATTTCTCTCAAATCTAAAACCTCCGGACCAGCTTTACAATCCGTTAAATCACTAATTTTAATTCTGTTTTTATTTATCATAATTAAATATCTCTGCCACTTAGCAAAGTTATTTTATTATCTATATTATACCAAAAATCAATAAAAAACAAAACCATTCATAGAAAACAACTGTTTTCATCGACTATTACGACATAATAGCCGATAAAACATCATTAAATCTCTTATTTAAGCCTAAAAATAACAACGGCTACTATCGTCGATAGTAGCCGTTAAACTTCCCTCTAAATTACTCAATTACCTAATGATCTAATTTCTCATAAACATCCAACGTCTCTCTCGCACACCTCTCCCAACTATACTTCCTTACCTGTTCCAAACCCCTCCCAATCATCTTCTCCTGCAAAATAGCATTATCCAAAACCTTCAAAATCTTACTTCCCATATCTTTTTCATTACTCGGATTAAAATACTCTGCCGCTTTTCCTAAAATTTCAGGCAAACAAGACGCCTTAGAAGCTACCACCGGCAAACCATAACTCATTGCCTCTAATGGCGGCAAGCCAAAGCCTTCAATAAATGATGGAAAAATATACAAACTAGCGTTACGATATAAATCTGCCAGCTCTTTTTCTGTCGCATATCCATAAAAAACAACGTCTCTTGAACCAAACACCCCTAGATCTCTAGCCAAATTTTGCAATCGTTGATAAAAATAATCTTTTTTCCCAACTAAAACCAACTGATAATCTAATCCCTTTTCTCTTAAAGATTTAAAAACTTTCAATAAACTTTCCAAATTCTTATGAGGATAAGCGTTTCCCACATACAATAGATATGGTTTATTTATTCTATGAATCTTTAGTACATCCCGGTCCATCATCCCAGATTCACTTGATTCCACCTTGTCGCACGCCTCATAAGTCACTATAATTTTATCCTCGTCTAAATTAAAACGCTCTACCAGTCTTTTTTTAGTGTATTCTGAAACCGTAATCACTTTTTTAGCCCTTTTTACTGCTGATTTAATGACTTTTTTATAGGCCAAATTTTTAATTGCATATTTTACTGACCCCAAAGTTGTTGCTCGTTTAGTCGGAAAATCCAACAAAATTAAATCATGAATCGTTACTACAAAATCTCCACGATAAAATAGGGGAACATTAAAATGAGGAAAATGAACCAAATCTAAACTATATTTGTTTAAGATCCTAGGCATATTTTTCTGCTCACTCAAAGTGTACCACCGAT
>JAUWOX010000149.1 GCA_030611905.1 bacterium | reverse complement strand
GTTGCTCTCAATTTAATGATCGATGATCTTCGAGCTTCTCCTGTTTTTGTTTTTTGGAGTTTGGCAGATATAGAAACCCAAGCCACTGAATTATCCTCACGCTTTACCTGAACCTCAAAATTACGAGCTAAACCTTTTTTTTGGACTAGCTCCAAAAATTCTTTTCTTTTAGCAGAATCAAGCCAATGGACAATCTCAGATGATTCGATAAAGGCCTCTTTGGTTTCAAAGCCACTCATCTTATATCCGGTTGAGTTTACATCCAAAATTTTTCCTTCAGGAGTACTAATTGTAACACCAATAGGAAGTAGTTCAAGTAATTTAAATTGTTCTTTTTGCATTTATAGTTTGTTAAATTAAACTATTCTTTGAGCCATTTCAGAGCATCGCTTTCTTTTTCAAATACTTTGACCTTATCACTTCCTGCTCCACTAGCTCCGATCATGAATTTGTTAACTACGCGTGCAAAGGTGGACAAACCAAAGCTAGAGACTCTTTGTAGATCTGGATGCTTGTAAACTTGTCCGGCAACCATTTTTCTTGCTTGAGATGTAATATCATGAGCATCGGATAAATCCAACAGTAATCGAAGATTAGTATCTGGCATTTGCTTTTTGAACTCAGTAATTTTCTTCAAGAGTTCATTGACATCTTCCTCGCCGTAAGGACCATCTACTTGATGAATTATTATTTGTTTTTCTTTGTCCCATTTAGTTGTGTGAGATTTGGATAATTCGTTTTTTTTCATAATACTTGAATTAGTTTTTTAGTTTAAATAGACTATGATTTATTTTTAAGCCATTTTCTTAGCATCAACATATTATCTTCGTCAAGAAAGATTGAAAAATTTTTTTAATTGTTCATCTGTTTTTATGATACCTATATGTGTTTATTATTATAACAGATCGTTGTAAGAATTAAAACAAATTTTGCCTCATTCCATATTTCTGGCTGGTTTTGTTTTTATAAAGTATGTTTAAATGCTAAAATTATAACCCCAGTAATAATTAATAGAACAGAGATGATCTTTTGAAGTGCAATTTTTCTGGACATTTCTTCTTTGAGAAATTTTGGAAATTTGAATGAAACAAAGAAAGCAATGATTAGTAAGAATACATATTTACTACCTTCTAAAGCATTGACAAATGCCAACATGCCGAGTGGCACTAGGTCAATGGCCAGGTTTTGCAAAATATTAGCACCAGCTCCCATTGCCTGATTGCCAAGAAAAAGAATCCCCTTTCCTTTTGGCAAAGCCGGTTGCTTGGTAAAGATTCCTTTTCTGACTTGCGAAAAGACAAGGAGAGCAAGGGCGCATAAAACACCGCCAATTTTTATTATAATAAAACTAGACCAGAAGTCATGGATTAGATATATATATTTTGTCAGGACAACGGCGATAGAAAAAAGAAAGGCGGTCAAAGCCGATATTTTTAGACTATCTATGGTTATTGATTTTTTTCTTTTTAGAGCAATAAGGACACTACCCAGTACGAGTAAAACAAATGCTATGATCTCCCAGATGGACAGCATTCTTTCTGAATCTGAAAAAAGAAAAACTATAATAAATGTAAAGATGGGCAGAAATCCACCAACAGCTGGGATAATTCTTGAAGCCTCGAATTTTTTCAAGCCAAAATAAAATGCCCAAAGACCAAGAATAAAGATTGTACCAGTTAGTAATGCCAAGAAAAGGATTGGAGGATTTGGAAAAGAAAAGTTAATAAAAGGGATCAAAATCAAAACTAAAATACTCAATGTTCCAACATAAAAAGTATAGACTTTTGGTTTTATTGGGCCAGTAAGTAGGTGCTTGTCTATTAGATTATTAACGGCAAAAAGGAGGTAAGCTGTTAACGCAATGGTAAGCCACATAGTTTAAGATATTTATTTCACACTAAACTCAACAAAAATAAAAATTATATATAAAAAAATCAGAATCATTCCTTCTTTCCAGGTTAACTTTTCTTTTGTTCTAACGAGAATAGTAAATAAAATCAGGGCGATAATTAAGAATCCAGCAACAACTAAAAATAAAGAAAAATCTGTAATATCAATAGGGCAGATTATTGCTACTATTCCTAAAACTAGCGCTGAATTTGCGCTGACACTTCCTAAAAGATCACCTAAGGCCATTTCTTCTCGTTTGGCAATGACAGCATTAATTTGAAAAGTTAATTCTGGTAAAGATGTCCCAAGAGCAACAATGGCAATACCGATTAAAATCAAAGGCAGTCCTAATTCCAAAGCAAGCAAAGAACCAAAATGAACAATGGCTTGAGCGCTTATCAAAAGTAAAATAATTCCTATACTAAATAAAAAACAATTCTTGAAAAATTCCTTTCTGGAAATTTTGAGAGCATTTTCTACTCTATTTCTTTTTTGGCTTAGTAAGCTGATTAGGTAAAAGAGAAAGACTAATAGCAATACTATTCCGTCTAATCTGGAGAGCTGGCGATCAAGCATTAAAAATAGCGGCAAAAGAGTAATTATGAAAGTGTAAAAAAGATCTCGTTTAACAACTTTACCTTTTACTTGAATGCCTCTGGCAAAAATAGCCACGAGCCCAATCACTAAAGTTAGATTAATAATATTAGAACCAAGCACATCGCCTAAAGAAAGAATCGGCGTACGATTTAAAGCAGAGGTTATGCCAATAAATAGTTCGGGTGCTGAAGTTGACAAAGCGATGAGTATAAAACCAATCACAAACCCACTTATTTTTAAATAAGAGGCTATTTTGGGAAGAGCTTTTATAAGCAAAGTTCCACTTATTACTAAAACCAGGCAAGCGATTATGAATATCAAGCCATGCAAGGCAATCATTTTTCAAATTTAAACTTTTTTTCTTACAATAAATATATATTTGATAATTTCAACGATAAACATATTTGCAAAACCAATTCC
>JAUWOX010000151.1 GCA_030611905.1 bacterium | reverse complement strand
AAGAAATTAGACTCCCACAAGTTTCTGTTATTGATGAAAACGGCAAAAATCTAGGCGCCATGCCAACCCACGAAGCCCTATCAATGGCCCGTGAGAGAGGCTACGATTTAGTTGAAGTAGCACCCAATGTCAGACCACCAGTCTGTAAATTCTTAAACTACGGACAATATAAATACCAAAAAGAAAAACAACAACAACAACAAAAGAAAAGAGCCAAAAAAGTAGAAATTAAAGGCGTAAGAGTTTCTCCTAGAATCTCAGAGAATGATCTAAAATTCAAAGCCAAGCAAGCTGATAAATTTATAAAACAAGGCGATAAAGTCAGAATAGAAGTAGTAATCAAAGGTCGTGAATATACACATATGGACTTAGTTAGAAAAACCTTTGATCAATTTATAGAAACAATGGAAGAAAAGGTTAAAATAGAACAAAGACCAAAAAAACAAAGACTAGGAATGGCTATGGTCGTCACTAAAGCCTGAAACAAATAAACAAAAAGTTATTTGCTATTGCTAAAAAACAAAAACTGTGATAATCTAGCAGAAACTGCTTTTTTTTATTCATCAGTTATTTAATCTAATTATTATGCCAAAACTAAAAACTCACAAAGCCACGGCCAAAAGAATCAAAATCACCAAATCCAAAAAATACATCGAAAGATCTTGCTCCCAAGACCATTTTAATGCCCGTGAATGCGGTAAAGATAAACGCGCAAAACGCTCAGATAAAATTGTCAACTCGCGCAATCTAAGTGAGATAAAAAAATCGTTACCATATTCATAAACATTACAATCATCAATAAATTAATCAATCAAAACCATGCCACGAGTTAAAAGAGGAACCATTGCCAATAAGCGTAGAAAAAAATTATTAAAAGAAACTAAAGGATATCAAGGCGCCCGTTCGAAAAAATACAAAGCAGCCAAGGAAGCCTATCTTAAAGCCCAAAAATATGCTTTTCGTGATAGAAAAAAAAGAAAGATCGAATTCAGAAAACTCTGGATAATTCGTATGAACGCTGCCGTCCGCAAACACGACTTGACTTACGGCAAATTTATACATGCCCTAAAAAAGACAAAAATCGAACTTGATCGCAAAATTCTAGCTGAACTAGCCGTCAATTATCCGAAAACCTTTGAAAAAATCATCGAGGCCGTCAAATAAAATATTCTTAGATTTTTCTATCCATGACAATCCAACAAATCTACAAATTAGCAATAGACCTAGGCAAACACTCGGATCTTCGCAATAAAAAAGACGTCGAACGTGTTTTAAAATTGGCTCAAAAAGAATATCAAAAACTACCTCAACAAGAAAAACAATATTTTGACAAAGAAAAATTTACTAATCCTTATTCTGATTCTAAAATTTTAATTGACAAACCAGGAAAAAAAATCAAAAAAATTCTAACTGGTATTGATATTGATACAGCTGAAGTTCTGCTCGCTGACCGACTCGGCGACATCGATCTAATTATTTCCCATCACCCAACAGGCAAGGCCTTAGCTGACGGACTTGAAGACGTTATGCATCTACAAGCTGATGTTCTATCAAAATACGGCATCCCAATTAATATTGCTGAAAAAATATTAGAAAAAAGAATTTCAGAAGTTTCCCGATCAGTTAACCCAGTTAATCACTACCAAGCAGTCCAAGCAGCCAAACTGTTTGACTTTGGCTGGATGACAGCGCACACAGTCTGCGATAACATGGTAGCTAAATTTTTAGAACAACATATTAAAAAACAAAAACCAGAAACCCTAGAAGAAGCTCTGGAATACTTACTTAAGATCCCAGAATATAAACAAGCCAAGAAAATGGGCTTTGGCCCAAGACTCTTTGCAGGCAAGCCAGAAAACCGCTGCGGAAAAATCGCCATCACTGAGATTACAGGTGGCACAGAAGGATCTAAAGAAATTTACGAAAAAATGGCCCAAGCAGGCATCGGAACAACGATCGCTATGCACCAATCTGAAGAACATAAAAAAGCCGCTGAAAAAGCCCATATCAATGTTATCATTGCTGGCCACATCTCTTCAGATTCTATCGGCATGAATCTTTTCTTAGACGAACTTGAAAAAAAAGGAATAAAAATAATTCCTTGCTCGGGATTAATTAGAGTTAAAAGAAAAAAATAATTTTTTACATATAAAAGACGAGATTTAAATCCCGTCTTTTTTTATTATTTAAAATTTCATAATCCAGTTATTTCTCTAAAGTCATACAATAATATGCCATACTCGGATAAATATTCTTCTTCTCTCTAAATATCACATCTACCACCTCATCGGCCCTATATCCAGTCTTATCTAACAATGCTCTAAACTCTTTATTATTTTTTCTCCTATGCGACAACCATAAATTTCTAGAACGCATATCACCAACTCTTCCACTCAAATATATCAACAAAGATTTATACAAATCATCCAAATAGTTCTCTGACATTTTATATCTTGTAATTTTCCCATCCCAATTTAACCACTCAATCTTGGCCAGCCCTTTTTTAAATTCTCGCCGACCATCTTCACCATAGCCAAATTCTTTCATTACCACATCATTTATTCTTTTCAGCTCATCAAAACTCTTCAGCATTTCCAATCCAAAGCTTTTTTTCGCCAGCTCAGAACAACTTTTCATCATCCCCAACACATCACATAATGGAAATAAATCTTCCTCTAAGACTCGACCAACATAATCAGCACCATATTCTAATCCAATCTTCAGACCAAGACTGTCAATAACTCTTTTTATTAATTCAAAATTTACACCAGTATAAACTGCCCCATGATACCTATTAAAACTTCCCCAAATTTTCAACTTATCTTTAACCTTTGCCGTAGCACTAATTTCAAAAACTTGAATATATCCAT
>JAUWOX010000075.1 GCA_030611905.1 bacterium | reverse complement strand
AGATCCTGAATGTTTTTACCAGAAATTTTCATTTTTTTCTTTCTTTTTTGTTTTTTTTCATCTTTTTCTTCAAGTTTTTTTTGGATTTGATTGTTTTGATTGTTGGGCATGTTTTATTGACTAATTATTTAACTATATTATAATACAATAAGCTAATTATGAAAGGTCTTTAAAATATATTAAGAGCCCGTTTTAATGGGTAAAGGAGGCGATAGTGCTATGGATCAAAGCTGATGAACGTGATTTGGTGAGTCGATCGGCAATGAAACGGATGCCGGAAAGAATAATTCAATCTATCCAAGACTTTGGTTGCGGTCATTTGTTGGCAGAATGTATGGAATATTGGTGGGTCGATAAGGGGTTGTTGATTCCTTTTAGAACTGACGTGGGTAGAGTTCTGGATTTATCTTTTTTGCAAGGCGTTGTTGATTCGAATACTATGGCCGTGATGAGTGGTGTAAGAAGGAATGATCCTGCGAGAAGCGGTTTTGATGTGCTTTGTTTTGAGGGTGTGCGGGATTTAGAATTTGTGAAAAGGACCCCGGTTGTTATTAATGGTAAAAGATGGTTGGCAGCTGATTTGGGAATTGTTGGATATACTATTTTTGTTCATGTTAGAGAAGAAGTTTCAATTAGGAGATATGTAATTGGTCTGGACGCTGGTTGGAAATTAACTAATGATTTGCTTGTAAGTAGGAAGGGAATTCCTTGGGTAAGATTATTAGGTAGTTTGTCTGTTTTGAGGGAATTTTTAAGGAAACGTTTATTTGGATTGAGTGATAAATCTATTGATAAAATTTCTAGTGCAGTTTATGATAGGTATAGGAGTTTACAGAGATTTCGGGTTGATGATGATTGCCAGGACGGTGGAATAGTCGTGGCAATCAGTAAAAGCTCCTCGAGACGACCAGGAAGAAGGTAGAGGGGCATTGTTAGCCTTCGAAGGGTGAAGGCGTTTGCGCAAAAAGAAAGAGGGCAGAAAGGCTTTCAAGGAAAAGGAGAAAATACAGCATGCGCTCGTTCATTTATAGAGGTCCATAGGGCCTTTTTTGTTGGTTGTAAATTGTACGAATAATAATATGAATTGGCAGTTGGTCCAGAATTTGTTAAAATAGAATTGAAATAATTTAATTATATGAAAAAAGAAAAGATTGGGGGGTTTGGTAGGGGGATGTTTTTTGGGATTGTCTTGGCAGTGATTTTAGTTGGTGGTTTTTGGTTCTTTGGTAATCGCGGCAAAGAAGATGTTGATGTTGATAAAGAGGATCAGTTAGAGGAATTGGTTAAGGAGGAAGAGGGCAGTGAAGAGGCAGATAAAAAAGACCAGGGCGGAGGAGAAGTTGAAGAAATAGAGAAAGAAAAAGTTGAGGGTGAAGTTTATGAAGATACTTTCAATGGACAAAATTTTTCTTTTGTTATTTTGGACGGTTGGAAGACAAATGATAAGGTGCAGAATAAAGTTGGCTTGTTAAAGAAAGAACAAAAAGCTGATAAGAAAAATGTTGGTGATATCGTTTTGACATTTAAAAGCAATAAAGAGAATTTTGATTTTGATCGATTTTATGATGGATTAAATGATGTGAATTATTTTGCTGATGCATCAAATGGTTTTGAAAAAATGAAAGTAAATGGATTAGAGGCGGTTGAGTTTAAAGATGTGGTTGGTTTGGCTGAATCAACTATTGTGGTAGTAAAAACAGGTAATGGTTATGTAGAAATTGCGGATGTGAGAAATGCTTATCAGGATAATGGGATATTTGATGATGTTGTGGGGTCGTTTGAGGTTAAGTAGGGTTGAGTATTTAGCACCTAGTATCTAGTATTATAGATTTAAACGGCTATTATCGACGATAGTAGCCGTTTATGGATAGTTTTTGGCTTGGATAAGCCTTTTTATTTTGGCTGCCTGTCGGCAGGCAGGGCTTAAGTAAGGTAAAACAATCTATTAAATGGCTAATAACGTCGTAATTGGCCGTTAAAATAAAAGACCCATTCAGGATAGAATGGGAATGTGCTAAATCTCATATTTGATTTCTTGGTCAATGTTGGAGATTTTTTTGTTATCAGAATAAGGACAATCTATTTTGATAATTAGAAGTTCTCCTTTTTTGATTGTAAAGGGTAGCTTATTGATAACCCAGCATTGGGATAGTTTGGGGAGGGCTGAGAGCAAGATCTTGGTCGGAGATGTGTTTGTTGAAGTCGTGAAAGCAAAAAATCCATTTGAATTAGTGGAGCCTAAAATATGGCTGCCGTCTTCGAAATTAACCATAATGGGCATCTTTGATAGTGGTTCAGAATTGAGAGCTTCGACGACTCTTATTTTGGCTTGCCATTTGGGTTGACAGTTGCTTAGGATTCCCATTGTGACCAATGCGACCAAAAAGATCAAAATAGAACGTCTTTTTGGAATGAACATGTTCTTTCTCCTGTTGTGGTGGTTCGAGGGATTGATGAAATTAGTGTATTCTAGTTTAGCATGATTGTAAGCTATTGTCAAGTTTTTTTGGAATAGTTTGATTCCTTCGGGATCATGGCTTTTTTTGAATAGATTAGATCTTTTTTATCTTGTCAAGATTGGAAATGCGCGGTATACTGGATATTATGAAAAAAACGAATGGAAATAAAATAATAATTAAAGGAGCCAAGGTTCATAATTTGAAGAATATTGATGTTGAGATTCCAAGAAATAAACTTGTAGTGATTACAGGAATTTCTGGATCAGGAAAATCTTCATTGGCTTTTGATACTATTTATGCTGAAGGGCAAAGACGATATGTGGAAAGCTTATCAACTTATGCGCGGCAGTTTTTAGGTGTAATGGATAAGCCGAATATTGATAAGATTGAAGGGATGGGTCCAGCTATTTCGATTGATCAGAAAACCGTTTCACGTAATCCAAGATCAACAGTGGGGACTATAACGGAAATTTATGATTATTTGAGATTATTATTTTCTAGAATTGGCAAACCGTATTGTCCTAGCTGTGGCAAGTTGGTGGCAAAGCAGACAATGGATCAAATTTTAAAACAGATTTTGAAATTTAAAAAAGGAACCAGTTTTAATTTGTTGGCTCCAATTATTGCTAATCGAAAAGGTGAACATCGGCATGTTCTGGAAGAGATATTGAGGGCCGGTTATGTGTTGGTTAGAATTGATGGAAAAATTTATTCAATGGTTGAAGCGATTGATATGAATATTGAGAAAACTAAAAGACATACAATAGAAGTCGTAGTTGATCAGATAAAAATGATGGGGACCTGTGGGGATAAGATAAAGATTACTGATTCTTTGGAAGTGGCCTTAGATTTAGGCAATGGTATTGTTATAGTTAATTTTCCTGACGGGAAAGAAGATTTGCTTTTTAGCCAGCTGTTTGCTTGTCCAAGATGTGGAGTAAATTTGGTTGATTTTGAGGCAAGTAGTTTTTCCTTTAATTCACCTCAAGGCGCTTGTCCAGGATGTACTGGTTTGGGAACAAAATTAGAAGTAGATCCAGACTTAGTGATTCCTAATAGAAAGTTGACTTTGGCGCAAGGGGCAATTAGGCCTTGGTCTTCTTCGGTATCAATGAGGCAGACTTGGTTTGTTTCTATTCTTGAGGCTATGGCTGATGCTTATAATTTTTCATTAGATGCTCCAGTTAAAGACTTGAATAAGAAACATTTAGATAAGATTTTATATGGTACTGGTAGCAAGGTTTTTAAGACTAAAGAAGATGGCAGTGGAAAGGGAAAGCCTTTTGAGGGTGTAGTTGCTAATTTAGAGAGACGTTATAAAGAGACAACTTCTGACTATGTTAGATCTGAGGTTGAGAGATATATGAGAACACAGGTTTGTCCGAAATGTAAGGGGCGAAGATTAAGACCAGAAATTTTGGCTGTTAAATTAAAAGACAAATCTATTGCTAATGCTACAGAGATGACTATTGATGAATTGCTTGTTTATCTTGATCAGGTCGATAAAGTTTTAAATAAGATAGAGAAGAAAATTGCTGAACAGATTTTGAGAGAAATGAAGCAAGCGTTGAAGTGTTTGCGGGATGTGGGTTTAAATTATATAACTTTGGATCGAGCTGCTCATACTTTATCTGGCGGCGAAGCACAGCGAATTAGATTGGCTACGCAAATTGGTTCGGGATTAGTGGGAGTTATTTATGTTTTGGATGAGCCATCAATTGGTTTACATTCTAAGGACAATAAAAGACTAATTGATACTTTGAAAAAGTTAAAAGATCTTGGTAATACTGTGATTGTTGTAGAGCATGATGCGCAAACTATTTTAGAGGCTGACGAGATTATAGATATTGGACCGGGAGCGGGGAAACATGGAGGGGAAGTAATTTTTTGTGGAGGACCACAGCAGATTAAAAAAGATAAAAAGTCGTTGACCGGGCAGTATTTATCAGGAAAGAAAAAAATTGAGTGTTTGAAAAAACATAGAAAGGGGAATGGAAAGAAATTGAAGATATTAGGAGCTTCGGAGTTTAATTTAGATAATATTGATGTTGAAATACCATTAGGGAAATTTGTTTGCTTGACTGGTGTTTCTGGATCTGGCAAATCGACTTTGATTGATGAGATTTTAGGGAAGGCTTTGGCTCGAAAATTTTATGGGGCCAAGGATTTGCCAGGGAGCCATAAGGGTATAGAAGGAATGGAAAATATTGATAAGGTGGTGAGAATTGATCAATCACCGATTGGCAGAACACCAAGATCAAATCCGGCTACTTATACGGGTATTTTTACTTATATTCGTGACTTATTTACTGAGTTGCCAGAAGCAAAAATACGGGGATATAAAGCAGGAAGATTTAGTTTTAATGTCAGAGGTGGGCGTTGTGAAGCTTGTCAGGGGGAGGGTTTAGTTAAGATTGAAATGCATTTTTTGCCGGATGTTTATGTAGAATGTGATGAGTGCAAGAGCAAGAGATATAACAAAGAAGCATTGGAGATTCATTATAAAGGTAAAGATATTTCACAGATTTTAGGAATGACTGTTGATGAGGCGATGATTTTTTTCAGACATATTCCACCATTGAAACAGAAATTGAAGATTTTACAGGATGTAGGATTGGGTTATATCCAGTTAGGACAACCGGCAACGACTTTGTCCGGGGGTGAGGCGCAGAGAATAAAGTTGGCTACAGAATTATCGAGGCGGGCTACTGGAAAAACTTTATATATTTTAGATGAGCCGACAACAGGACTTCATTTTGAGGATGTAAAAAAATTACTGGGAGTTTTGAATAGGCTGGTGGATAAAAAGAACACAGTTCTGGTAATCGAACATAATTTGGATGTCATAAAGTGTGCTGATTGGATAATTGATTTGGGTCCGGAAGGCGGAGACAAGGGCGGGGAGATTGTGGCAGAAGGAACGCCGAAGGATATTGCTAAAGTGAAAAAGAGTTATACTGGGCAGT
>JAUWOX010000108.1 GCA_030611905.1 bacterium | reverse complement strand
CAATTTTTTGATAACCTCAGTAACTTCGAGCTCTAAAATTTCAGCAAAATCCTTGACTGCAACAGTCCTTGGAACTAATAATTTTTTTGGTTTTTTGGCTTCTTTCTCTTTTATCTCTTTCTCTTGTTCAGCAATTTTTTCTTTTTTTTGAAGCTGCTGCATTTTCTTGATAATTTCTTTGGCTTTCTTGTCAGAGATTTTTTTGGCAGTAGGTCGCAAACGGTATCCTAAATCAACGATCTTTTGACGCATCTCTTTGTTGTGGATACCTACTTTTTTTGCGAGAGTTGATATGTTCATGGATTGGTAAATAATAACTACCTACCTGCTGGCAGGCAGAGAAAATAGTAAATAGTTACAATACGAAGAACTATTTACTGTTTACTGTTTTCTAATTTTTAATTCTACTATATATGTTAGATAAAGTCAAAACTTTAGAAAATTGAAAATTATATCTGTTTTTATATTTTTAGGTTTTTAAAAATTATGTTATACTTAATAATATGAAATTATTAGTAATTATTACTTATAAGGAAAATACTAAGAAGCTAAAAGAGGAATTAGTATCTGGTAATTTTAGTTTGACTAAATTACAAAGTCAAGGTGGATTTTTGGAAAAAAAGAACACCACTTTTTTAGTTGGTGTTGAAAATGATAAAGTTAATGATGTTTTGGAAGTCGTTAAAAGATGCTGCAAAACAAGGGAAAAAGCGATTAGTCCTCCAGCTTATATGTCAACTGGCATGGAAGGTGGGTTAAACCCGAGTGAAATGACTAAGATTAAGGTTGGCGGGGCAACTGTGTTTGTGATGGATGTAGAGAAATTTGTTAAAATTTAACGGCTACTATCGACGATAATAGCCGTTCATTTGAGTTTTTGGCTTAAAAGGGGCCAAATTTTTTTCGCTTAAATGAGCCAAAATCACAACATTGAACGGCTAATTACGTTCCTCCTTCGTTCGCTTCGCTCACTCCGGCGGGGGACAGACGTAATTAGCCCTGCCTATCGGCAGGCAGGCGTTTAAAGTAGCTTAAATTGGATTCTAGTAACTGCAGTTTCGTTAAAATGCTGATTTATTTTTTCTTTAATAATGTGTTGGTGCATAAGAATTTCTTGAGAATGAGCAGAAGAGGGTGTTGAAATTGTTAAAATTTTATTTTTATAATGATAAGGCTTGCATTGATGCAGGCTTTTTTGATCTAATGTTTTAATTATTTTTTCGCATTCAGTACAAATTTGAGCCGCCTGAACTTGGCGCTTGATACCGGCTTTGTTTATAGAAATATTGAGTAAATTTTTTAGTTGTTCCATTGTTCGATTGTTACATTGTTTTATTGTTGCACGGTTAGCAATGTAACAATGAAACAATATAGCAATAAATAGTTATTTATTAGTAATTTTCCCTTCCTTGATTTTAATTACCTGTGCTTCCCTAACAAAACCAACCTCAAGTCCAACAAAATCGGCAGTGGTAATAAAGGTCTGCTGGCGGCTGACTAATTTAAACATGTGATTGCGGCGTTCTTTGTCTAACTCGGAAAAAACATCATCTAAGAGAAGCACTGGTCTCTCGTGAAGACTACTCTCAAGATAATCTAATTCAACTGATTTGAGCGCTAAAATGGCGCTGCGGCATTCACCGCGGGAGCCAAAAGTGGAGAGTTTATTATTATTTAAGTTAAAAATAAAATTATCTCGATGAGGGCCCACTAAAGTATAAGTTTTATATACTTCTCTATCTTGCTTATTTTCTAATTCCTGGCGGAATAAATCTGGAATAGAAATATTTTTAATTAAAGGAAGATTGGGTCGATAAGTTAATTTTAAAACTTGATCCTCGGTATTGCAAATTTCATTATAGACTTCAGATAATTTTTCATTAAAAAAATTAAAAGCTTTTTTCCTTTTAATAATAATCCTGGTACCAAGAGTTACTAATTTTTCATTCCAAAAAGTAAGTTCGTCTTTAGAGGAAAAGCCTTCTTTGATGTTGGATAAAACTTGGTTGCGATGCTGAAGGACCTTTTTGTATTGAGCCAGGGCGCGACAGTAATCTTTATTGACCTGGCAGATAGCTATATCTAGATATTTGCGGCGATCACCAGGCGATGAATTAATTAGGTTTAAATCTTCAGGGGAAAATAAAACAGTGACTAATTCCCCTATTAGATCAAAAGCTTTTTCTTCAACGCCGTTAATTTTAATTGTTTTTTGTCTTCTCTGCGCTTTTTCAATAGTAATATCTAGATCTAATTTGGTGTGATCTTTTTTTATATTAGCGCGGATTTTGGCATAATCCATGTCCCAACGAACTAAATCAAAATCTGAACGAGCGCGAAAAGATTTAGAAAGGGATAAGAGACGGATTGCTTCTAAAAGATTAGTTTTGCCAGAAGCATTGGGGCCAGTGAGGATTATAAGGCTATTTTTAAAATTAAATTCAAAGTCTTGGTAATTGCGGAAATTGGTGAGAGTGAGAGATTGCAGATACATAATTTTTCAAAATTAAATTTCATTACAATATACCATATCGGGAATAAAAAAACCAGCCCGAGATTTTAGGGCTGGTTGAAAATTAGATTTTTATCTGGCTGTTATGCTAAATAAATTTGTTCTGTGATTGAAATAAGTAATGATTTTTTTGAAAAAGTTTTTCTTTTTATAGTTTTTGGCTTTTATTTTTATCCATTTTTTGGAACTTGGGTCGTAATAGTTTAATCGTAAGTCTTTCTTTCTTACATTTAGTTTTTGAACATCATTGGAATCATAATAGAATTTTGTTTTTAATTTAAAGGCCTTTTTGCTTTTTAATCTATTTAGCGTTGTTTTAAATTGGTAATAATAACCCAATGACTTTTTTTCATCAGTTTCGGGAGGATATTTATTGATTATTTTGACTTGTAATTTATATTTCTTTTTAGGTGTTTTCAAAAATTTCATTTTTATTGCATTGTCTTTGCCTTCCATGTCTTGATCAATAATTTTTTTGTCAGCATCAATCCATTCTTCTTGTTCGAAATCTTCTTTTTCTTGCTGAATTTCTTTTTCGATCTTTTCTTTTTCTTGTTCTGAAATATTTTCATCGTCTAGGGGGCTTTGCTCTTCGGTTTCTTCCTCTTCTACTGGCAGGTCTGGATTTTCAGCGTAAAGTGGTTCTCGATGCCATTCAAAATCGTTTGGTGGTTGTGGAATTCCCTCTGTTTTTATTTGTTGGTATTGTCTTAAAGTGTCAACGGTTGAAGTTTCGACCGGGCAGTAAAATTTTACTTCATCTAAGACTACTTTTTTGTAATCTTTTCCAAAAAATGCTTTGATGTACATCTTTTTTTCTCTGTGAGAAAAAAATGATTGTATTTGAGCATTAACACGCTCGGCGTCGTTTGCCTTTTCGGGATTATTTAAATCTTCTTCTTTAACTTCTTCCCATCGTGCCAAATGTTCATTTCTATAATACCAAACTTCGCCGTCTTTCGAAACTTGATATTTGATCATTCCTTTGCTTTCAGGCGCAACTTTTTCTTCAAATTTAGTTATTTTTCCCTTACAGACACGGCCTTGCTTGCTGGAAACTTGACCTTGCTTATAAACTGGATATGTAATCTGAGTGCCTGAATCATCGGCTGCAATAAATGTCCCATTTTTTTCAATTGCATGTTCTATTTTTGACATTTTTTGTATTTCTTCATTTTCTGCTGCCAAGTTAGAGAATTCTTCTACATTTATCCATGCAGATTCATCATCATGATATTTAAGTAATTTAACGATATTGGATTCTCGGCCTCTATGAGTATGTTTAAATACATATATACCATTATCCGTAAATATTGGATTTGAAATTGTTACTCCTTCTTCACCTTCGTTTTTCAAGCCGTTGGACATATCTTCCCAATTAATTTCCTCGCTATCTTTAGATGATTTGGAAATTCGATCGCCGTGTTTTAGGTAAAAATTAGATTCATCCTCATAATCAGGTGTTTGCGTTGTAACCACTTCTGACCATGTGTTCCCATTGTCATCTGAATAACGAAATCCAGAGGTTGTACTAAATCCATTCCGAGGACAAAGGTCGATACGTGGCGGCACGGGTGAGATTTGACCGGATACTCCAGCATAGATTCTGCCATTAGATGCTCTAAATAATGATGTATTAAAGTTTCACATGTAGTATTTAAATAGTCACAAGAAACATCGT
>JAUWOX010000031.1 GCA_030611905.1 bacterium | reverse complement strand
TATAGGTTGGGAGAGTTTCGATGAGATAAAATTTTTTCATAATTTTTTTATTACTCCTCTAGTTGCATCGACTTCAATTTTATCGCCATTTTTTAAAATTTGAGTAGCGATTTTAGTGCCGACTATGCAGGGAATTTTTAGTTCGCGGGAAATGATGGCGGCGTGACAGATGATGCCGCCTTCATCTGTAATTATTGCTCGAGCTTTCTTAATGGCGGGCATTGATTCTGGATTGGTTGAGGTGCTGATCAAGATATTGTTTTTTTTAAATTTTTTAATTTCTTTGAGGTGGTGAATTATTTGGACTGTGCCAGTGACTTTTCCTGGTTGAGCGGTTTTTCCTTTTACGGTCCTTGTTTTAACGGCTATTTTTGGCGCTAGTAGTTTATCTATTCTTTGAACAAAATTTTTGTTCGCATTTATATATTCTTGATTGTTGAAATAAATATAGATAAATTGTTTTTTTCTTTTATTTATTTCTTTTTTATTGACTTTGCCTTGAGTTATTTCAGAAAAAGTAAGCTGATCGATTTGTTCAAGAGTTAATTTGTGTTTTTTGGCGAATTCTTTTAGATGTTTTTTCAGAGCGTATTTTTCAAAATATTTGTAGGGATTCTTTAGTCTGAATTTTTTTATTTTTTGTAATATTTTTTTATAATATGGATCATTGGGATTTAATTCGTTTTCTATGATTATTCCGAGATAGTAAGGAATTGTCGTTAGACGAACAAAGAGTTTTGAGTAAATATAGAAATTTTTTGCAAAACTTTGAAAGTTAGGTTTAGAGTGTTTTTCCTTTTGAATGATTTTTTTTATCTGTTTTTCTGCTTTGTTTGATTCGGTGATGAGTTGTTCTATTTTCTTATGATTTTTAGTCAAATAGTAGTAAATTTTTTTTTCAATCCTTTGCGTGTCTTTTTGGTCTCTGTAAATATCAGTTATTTCTTTTTTACTTAGCAGGATTGAGCTTTTGAAATTAGTATTGATGAGATCTTTGAGGTCGTTGCAATAAAGATTGATGTGCATTGATAAAAAAAGAGGCGTGTAAGGCCGAGTAAGGAATTTAATCCAATGATGCTGCTTGATGAGTTTGAGGATTTCTTTTTGGGTCATTTATTATATTGATTAATAGCGGTTTTTAATATACTCATAGCTTTTTTTAATTCTTGGCAGTTTAATACATAAGCAATTCTGACTTCTTTTAAGCCTTTATTTGGTGTAGCGTAGAAATCTTTGGCAGGAGCGAGCATTAAAGTGTAGCCTTTATGGCTAAATTTGTCAAGAAGCCAGGTGCAGAATTTTTCAGCATTATCTATGGGTAGTTTGGGGATGATGTAGAAAGCGCCTTCTGGTTTGCGGTAGATAGTGCCTGGGATTTGTTTAAGGCCTTGATAAACAACGTTGCGTCTTTTTTGATATTCTTTACAGATTTTGGGAGTGTATGATCTGGCTTTTTTGATAATGTCTATTAGCGCATATTGTTCAATAGAAGGAGAAGACAGGCGGGCTTGGGCGAATTTGAGAGCGGTGGCAACAATATCTTTGTGTTTAGAGACCAGGCAGCCAATACGGGCGCCGCAGGCATTGAATTTTTTGGAAACGCTGTCAATTAGGATTAACTGATGGCGGATTTTAGGAAACGATATTAAACTGATATGTTTTTTGTTATAATCAAGAACAAATTCATTGTAAACTTCGTCGGAAATAATATAGAGGTGGTGTTTTTTGGCTAGATCAACGATATCTTGCAATTCCTTTTTAGTGTAAACTGTGCCGGTTGGATTGCTGGGGGAATTGATGAGAATAACTTTAGTTTTTTTGGTAATCTTTTTTTCTATTTCTTTTTTTGAGGGGAGATGAAAATTATTTTCTATTTTTAAACTAATTGGGATGAGTTTAACAGCTGATTGGGTAGCATAGGATTTGTAATTGGCATAAAATGGTTCAAAAACAAGGACTTCATCGTATGGATCAGTAGTGGCCTGAAGAGCAAAGAGAATGGCTTCACTGCCGCCAGTAGTGACGATAATATCTTTTTCTTTGATGGGGAGTTTGAGATCTCTATAATATTTTTCCCAGGCTGAAATTAGTTCGGGAATTCCCTGCGATGGTTCGTAAACTAGATTTTTTTTGAATTTAGTGCAGAGATTTTTGACACAGACAGGGGTTTCAAGATCGGGTTGGCCAATATTAAGATGATAAACTTTGACTCCTCTTTTTTTGGCCTTGACGGCCAGGGGGTAAAGTTTACGAATGGGCGAGGCGGGGGTTTGTTGGGCGCGCTTGGATAATTTCATAATTTTTTTATCTAATTGATGTATATCCTCCCTTGACTCCATTTTTAGAGAGGACTATTTGCCAGAGTTGATTTTTTCTAGAGCGAAATGTTCCAGCGCAGGAAAGGAGATAGTATTTCCACATTCTATAGAATCTTTCGTCGTAATCATTTTTTATTTTGTGCCAGTTGTTTTTGAAATTGTTGTACCAGGATATTAATGTTTTATCATAGTCAGCGCTGAAGTTGTGAAGATCTTCTAAAACGAATAGTCTTTCAATCGATTTGGCAATTTGTTTGATGGATGGAAGCATAGAATTTGGGAAAATGTATTTGCTGATCCATTGGTCATTTGAAGTAACTGATTTGTTGCCGCCGATGGTATGTAGTAAAAACAGGCCGGTGTTTTTTAAGCAACGATGTGCGATCTTCATGTATGTTTGATAATTCTTGTGTCCAACGTGTTCAATCATGCCTAGAGATACAATGTGATCAAATTTTTCATTTACATCTCGGTAGTCTTGTAATCTAATTTCTATTGGTAGTCCTTGGCATAATTTTTCTGCAAGGATTTTTTGTTGCTTGGAGACTGTAACGCCAACTGCTTGTATTCCATACTTTTCTGCGGCAAATTTGACGAAACTGCCCCAACCGCAGCCAATATCAAGGATCTTTTGGCCGGGCTTTAGTCCTAATTTACGGCAAGTAAGATCTAGCTTGGCTTCTTGAGCTTGATCTAGATTTTGAGCGTTTTTCCAATAACCGCAAGTATAGGTTAGTCTTTGGTCAAGCATGTTTTTGTATAGTTTGTTGCCTTTGTCATAGTGTTTTTCTCCGATTTGAAAAGCGCGGTTAGTTGATTGTAGATTGAATATTTTGGCCATGAGAGCCTTTAGGAGTAGGGTTTTGTTGTGTTTAATTTTTTTATCAAGTTGGGCAGAGAGGATTTGGTCAAAGAAGATGTCGAGTCGATCGCAGTCCCACCATTTATTCATATAGGCTTCGCCTAGGCCAAGATTGCCTTGGCTAAGAACGTTTTTGTATAGATTCTCATTGTGAATTTGCATATCTTGGGGATTTGGGCCGTTGATTTTGATTTTGGCGAATGATAGTAGATTTTTTGCTGTATTTTTTAGATTATTTGTGTTCATCTTGTTAAATTATTTTGCTAAAGCTTTTTTTCTAAGTTTTTGGGGGTATCTTTCTATTGAGTATCTTAAGGCTGTGCGGGGCATTTTTGATTTGTGTTTCATTATATACTGAAAAACTTTTTTTGTATAGGGTATACTGGCTTCTTTGAGCATCCAGCCGTAGCCTTTTTGGACGAGATCGTCTTGGTCTTGAAGCAGGGCATTGGCAGTTTGGAAAACATTTTTTAAATATTTTTTCTTTTTGACTGGGTTAACAAAAATGACAGCCGAGGCGCGTCTTAGCCAGCGGTTTTTGGATTTAGTCCATTTGAAGACTTTGGGTAAAACCTCGGGATATTGCATGATAAATTCGCCAAGAGTATGAGTGCAGAGATCATCGCAAGTGGCCCAGTTAGTAATATATTTTTTAAGCCAGGTTTCGAATATTTTAAAGTCTGATTTTTGATATTTCTTTTTGAGGCGATAGGCCCAAGCCAGGGCAATTAAGGAATTTTCCATGTAGCCGGTTTTTAGAAGTTGTTCGCAGAGAGCGAAGATTTGTTTTTTGTCTAGGTCTTTTGGAAAATACTTTTGTGCTATTTTTCTTGTGATTGGACTTCTGACACCATAAACTTTTATTTTTTCTTTGAAATAGTTTTCAGCGCCTTTTTTGTATTTCTGATCAATATTTTTGTTCAGGTCGGATTTGATTTTTTTGATAATATTTTGATTTGACATGAGTGATTATTAGTTATATTATTGAATGAAATCTGTACCTTTCAAAAAAGGAGGAGAGCTATGGACTTGAAGAATTTGCAGGATCTTTTTCAATTAATTTATGAAGGGAGAACGCGAATAGCATGGCCGAGCTTAATAGAGAGGATTGCTTTTCTTAATTTTTCCATTGCGGAATTGCAGGATGCAATAAGAAAAGATGGTGATGTTGGAATTGCTTTGGCTAGAGTAATGGCTAGGATTTTTGCAGTGGCTAATTATTTTGATGGCTTGTCTTTGACTAGATTTATGGCCTTGAAGTATGTTGAGAATGGTTGTGTTTATTGCTGGCGGAAACCTTGCGCGTGTTCGGAAAGAAGAAAGGCTCCAGACTTAGAGCGTGTCTTTGTTTGCAATGAACAGATGGAATGGGATTTAAAAACTTGGTGCTTGCATTTGAAGACTGTTTATGGGGAGAAAAATGAAGAAAGGGGAATAGAGTATGTTTTGAATAGATTGTTTAAGGAAATTAGTGAATTGCTGTTGCTGTCTTTTTCTCATGGAAGGAGATCGGTTGATCTTTCGGCTGAAGACGTAGTTCGGGAGTTTGCTTTAGAAATTGTTGATGCTTTGGCATGGACTATTGCGGTGGCGAATTTGTTGGATGTTGATTTGCAAACGGTTGTTTTGGATCGTTATGAGGATGGTTGTTGGAAATGTAAAAATGTTCCTTGTAAGTGTCCTATTGGACCTAAAATCGAGCTTTGAGAGTTCGGTTTTTTTATTAGACGGATTTATCCGTCGGAGTTCTGCTGAAAGCAGGACGTAGGCGGAGGAGAGAGGATTCGAACCTCTGGTCCCGGTAAGGGGACAACGCTTTTCGAGAGCGCCCCATTAAACCGCTCTGGCACTCCTCCATGTTATTTTTTGATCTCTCGTATGAGATCTTTTATTTGTTGTTTAAGAAATCTTTTTCCCTCTGTCGTTTTCAAATATTTTTCGCGCCGTTGGGCATCGCTTTTTTTTAGATAAGCTTCATAATGTATAAGCTTTAAAGGACGTAGGTATTTTGTGGATTTTACTTGTCCATTAGAATGTTGATAATATCTTGATTTTAAGTTGCCTGTAAATCCTGTATAAAAATTATTGTTTTTTAATTTCAGTATATAGATATAATGCATAATATTTTATAGGCTTTTCGCCCTGTCATTCGACAGGGCGCCCCATCGGATGATGGGGCGAGAGCGCCCCATTAAACCGCTCTGGCATTCCTCCAATTTTTACCCTTCCGTGGGGAGGGTAGACGTTTCCATATTGTTATTTTACGCTCATTTTAGTAGTTTGGCAAATTGGTGTTTTTAATTTAGGCTTAAATAAAGCAAAATAAAAATGGCTTGATTAAGCCATGATTCGTGATTTAACGGCTATTATGGACGATAGTAGCCGTTAATTTTGCATTTTTTTCAGGATCATCAGGTCGGTGAGCATGCCAACAGGTGATTTATCGTCAGTAAAGACTTGGTTATTATCAGGGGTATATTTTTTGATGTTTTTTAATTCTTGAAGTACGGGGGTTAATTGTTTATTTTTTATTTGCCGTAGTGAGGAAAAATCGATTTTTTTGTCGGAAGCGTAAACTAGATAATTGTAATGATTTGGAATACGAAGATAATATAGTTTTTGAAAATTTTTGGCAATAGTGTTATTGATTGATTTGAATAATTTGTCTTTGTCAGAGGTGGAAACAATATTGGCAGCAAAGATGCCATTAGGGTTTAATTTTTGTTTTATTTCTGCGAAGAATTCTGATGTGACCATGTGTTCAGGAAGGTAATGTTGTTTATAAACATCCATTAGGATCAAATCATATTTTTTGTCAGTAGTTTTTAAAAAGATGCGGGCGTCTTGGTTGTAAATATTTAGATTTTTTTCATTAAGTTGAAAGTGTTCTTTGGCGATTTCTATAACTTTTCTATCTATTTCAACGCCGTCAATTTGAAAATTTTTAAAGAAATGATGATATTGATTGTTCATATTGCCGGCGGCTAAGCCGAGAATGAGGATATTAAGATTTTTTGTTTTGGGTAACAGGTATGGCAGGGGGGTAAAATAATCATAATAAGAGCCGGAAAGGACACTATTTTCGTTAAACAAAGTCTGAATTCCAGCCCCTTCGTTGAATATTAGATATTTTTTGGAATCTTTTTGAATGACTTGAATATATTGATAAGGTGATTCCGTTTCTAGAATAATGCCGGAACTGTTTTTAACGGGAAGTATATTGGCTAAAGAAAGAGGCAGGATAAAGATTATTAGTGTGAAGATTTTTAATTTGTTTTTTATTAAGCCCATGGCAGAAATAAAAATTAGAAGGCAGGCAAAAAAGAGGATAGTTTGTTTTGATCCGAGAAAGGGAATGAAAAGAAGGGCGGGAAGAAAGGTGCCAATAATGCTGCCGATTGTTCCAATAGAGAATACCTTTCCAGAAGTATTGCCGATATTTTTATTGTCTGTTGAAATTAATTTGATGATATATGGACTGGTAACGGCTAGGAAAGTAATGGGAATCATGAAAAGCAATATTATGGTGAAGAATGAGGCGAGGAGGATAGTTAGGGATGAGCTTTGGCTGGTAAAGGGATTGAGGATAATTACTGAAGCTAACGGTTTGACCAAAAAAGGGACTATTAAAAAAAGAATGCCGGCGGAAAGGATTATGTAAAACAGATATTTTGATTGTGGATATTTGTCAGCTATTCTGCCGCCGATATAATAGCCTAGAGCTAGTCCGGCCAGGACGATAGCAATGACATTGGTCCAAACTAAAATAGAGGCGCCGAAATAGGGGGCGATTATTCTTGAAATGGTTAGTTCGATAGCAGTTATGCTTAGGCCGGTAAAGAAGACTGTGATGTATAGGAATTTATTGTTCCATTGCTTCATCGTTGTATTGTTATCGCGTTGTATTTAATTTTATTATGTTTTAGGCAATTTAGCAAAGAAAAACAAGGCTCAGGGTCTTGTTTTAAATTAATTATGATATCTTTTGCTTGGTTGTTGTGTCGATTATGGCTCTAAAGGCTTTGATGAAATCGTTGTATTGATTGTATTTTTGTCCATAAACTAGATTTGCTTTGTATTCTTGGGGAGTCCAAGTTGAGATGTTTGCTTCATTGTGTTGAATTAGGCATTCTAGTTTGTCAATTGCTTGGGCGAGTTTGGCTTCTTGTGTTTTGCATTGCTCGAATTCTTTCCAGAGATTATAGATCTTGTCTTGCAATTCGTTTGATAATGGTTTAACTATTTTTTGGACTGCTTTTTCTTCTAGCTTTTTATGTTTTGCTTTTTTCAAACATGCTGGGATGTCACCATCATATGCTTCGCCAATATCGTGAATCAGGCACATTTCAATTACTTTGGTAATATTTATTTTTGGGAATTCTTCTTGAAGAACAATAGCCATGATAGACATTCGGAAAGAATGTTCTGCAACGCTTTCTTGTCGGCCAGTGGTTGTCCAGCAATGTCTGATAGTTGATTTCAAGCGTTCAATGTCGTGGAGAAATTTCATTATATTCTTAATTTTTTGTTGCATGTGGAGTTGATTTATGTTTGATTAAATAAATTGAAATAGAAACAATCCAGATTAAGACAGTGATGAAAACTAGCCATTCTAGGAAACTATTGAGATAAAGTGTTGGGCGCATTGTTTTAGGTTGTAGTAGGGATATAGCTGAGCCAGGATTAATTATTTTTGGCAGAACTAGAAAGCAGGAGAGGGCTAGAGTGGTGATGATGCTGGGAATGACGAGCCATTTGGATATTTTGTGTTTTTTGTCAAAAATTATGATTAGGGTGAATAATAAAATGGCTGCTAGTCCGCTTCGAAAAAATAACATAGCAATTTTGACATGGATGGCTAAATGGTTCATCGGAAAAATTCCAACTAGACCGAGGAATATTCCTGAAAATATTCCAACAGTTGAAGCAATATAGGCTGTGATTTTGTGGAAGTATAATCCAAGATATAACATGAATATAGCGAATAGAATTCCGCTAATAATGAGACTTGTGTTAAAAACTGGAGCAAGAATGGAGACATTCATCTGTCCTAGTTCTGAAATAAAGTGATTTAAGAATGAGTATGATTCTTCTTGAGTGCCTTTGTAGGGGATGGCAGTGATTATTGAACCAAGGATAATAATGCCTGTACCAGTGAGGCCTGTAATGTAGCATATTTTTTGAGGCTTTGTTTTCATATTTTGTTTTTATAAAAAAATTGTAATTTTATTAGTGATCGTATATAGTTTTTTAGCTAATTTTTTTATTGTTTTGGACAAGTGATCGAAAGCAAAAAAATTAGATTTTGTTATCGCGGGGGTTTAGTGGAGCCTTGAAGTGACTGAAGGGTTAATAGAGTTTTATAATTCTTGACTTGTTTTGTTTGGTATGATATTTTGTTTAAAGTTCTTTATTAAAGGCCGGAGACACAGGAGGGCGTGATGGCAACAATGTTTGAAGGTGAGGAAAAGGTTGTTTTGGCTAGATTAGAAGAGATGAAAATGAAAGATTTTTTGACGAGATTGCTGGTGGATGATTGGGTGAAAAAGTTAGTTTTAGAAAATGGGATATCTTTAATTTTGGAGATGACGACGTCAGTAAAACTGCCTTTAACTTTGTTGGTGATTAGATTGATTGAGTTTAAAAAGAGGGTTGTTTTTAATGTTTTGATGAGTAGAAATCTCCAGCACCTTAGTCCGTCCAGAAAAGGTTATTTCTATGAAGAAGAATATTCGGATCTTACAATAGATAATTTGTTAGTTTGGGTTGAGCAATTGAATGTTCCAAGAGTTGGTCGGATGGCACAATCCATACTTGAATCAATTGAGACTTTTGAATCTAAGAACGAACGAGATATTCGTCTTCTAGAAACCTATCAACGATTACCATTTCGTTTTTTGCCCTTTGAACTTAAAAAAAGTCGAGGCTAGATTATTCTAGCTTTTTTATTTGGAGAAAACTTGAATAGCAGTCATGACTCCAGCAGAAATAAGTGGGATGACGACATTATCATTAATTGGAATTGGGATGCTTTCAGCAATGGCGGCGGCTAAGGATCCGAGGATGATGAGGAGTGGTGAAAGGGGGAGGAAATAAGATATTATTATACCGCAGATTAAACTGATTGAAAAGAAAGCTAAAGAGCCTTCTAGGGTTTTGTTGAATATTTTAGTTTTGCCGAATTGGAGGCCGACGAATTTGGCGGCTAGATCGCCGAAGATAGTGAAGCAGATGACGGCGATAGCAATGGGCTGGGAAAAGAAGAGAATGGAAAGAAAAGCGCCGAGCATAAAAAGGGTCATGGAGGAGAATGATTTTTTTTCTTTTTCTTTGTAAACTTTGGCTTTGGTTTTTTTGAAGAAGAAAAGATTGAATTTTTTGGAGATCAAACGGGCCATGTCAGCAAAGAAGAAGATAAGAAATAATATACCGATAAAGGTAAGAACAAATTTTTTATCATAGAATAAATAGAGGATCGGAAAAATGACAGCGGCGGGGCGGAGTACAGCGCGCCAATTGAGAATTTCTGTTTTTACTTTGGAACTGAATTCTAGAAGTTTATTTTTAT
>JAUWOX010000037.1 GCA_030611905.1 bacterium | reverse complement strand
TTTTAGTTCAACAAGTAAATGCAACACTTTGATAAAATAATGTATTATCAAAGCACTATGAAATATACACATTTTATGATTGAGGAGAGAGAAAAAATACAAGAAATGTTGTGGCAAAAATCCTCAATTAGAAACATTGCCGCAACATTAAATCGTTCAGCTTCCTCTGTGTCCAGAGAAATTAAGAGAAATAGAGATTCTATTGGAAGACGCAGATATATTCCCAGAATATCTCACAAAAAGGCATTGATTAAACGTAAGAGCAGAGGTCGGAAAGATAAACTAAAGAATCAGAAAGTTCGTAATTATGTGATCAAGCATTTAAAGAAAAGATGGTCTCCTGAACAAATAGCTGGTACAATCGAATCAGAGATCAATGAAAAAATATCTCACGAAGCAATATATCAATTCATTTATCATCAAATACATCGAGATGGCTGGGGTCTATTAAAGCCTGGCTACGAAGATTTAAGAATCTATCTTAGAAGAAGGAAAAAACGTAGAACACATAAAGGATTTAGAAAGTGTCAAAGAGTATTTAAGCCCAAAGGAACTCTTATCAGTGAACGTCCGACTATCGTAGAAAAAAGAGAAAGACTTGGTGATTGGGAAAGCGATAGTGTAGAATCAATAAACCATAAACCAGGAATCAATACTTTAGTTGAAAGAAAAACAGGACTAGTATTTATTACTAAGCTTAAAGACAAAACTAGCGAAGCTACCATTTCAGCCATAGAGAGCAGAGTTAAATATCTACCCAAAAAAGCAAAACAAACCACAACCTTTGATAATGGCCCAGAAAACCGAAAATGGCAGGAGTTTGAAAAAAGAACTGGATTTAAGGCCTTCTTTGCCAATGCTTACCATTCTTGGGAAAGAGGAACAAATGAAAATACTAATGGACTTATCAGAGATTATTTTCCAAAGAAAACAGACTTTACTAAGATATCTAATCAAGAGATACAAGAAGTTGAAAATTCTCTTAATAACAGACCTCGCAAACGACTAGGTTGGAAAACGCCCTTAGAAGTTTTTAAACAATTAAGTGTTGCACTTGAGAGTTGAATTCAGGGTACAGAGGGTTGACATAATTTTTTTTTAGTGTTAGTTTTATTTTAAGAAATAGGAAGGAATAGCCTGAATGTATTTTTTTAATATGGTTATGTAAAGATGAAAATATATTAGCATAATGAGAAAAATGTGATGATAAGATTAAATTTAAATGAAAATCCATATATTATTCCCAAATTGATTAGAGAAAAAATTAATTTAGGAATTAGATGTATTAATGAGTATCCTTCTGAAATGGAAGATGGAGTTATTCAGAAAATTTCAGAAAAATTCGGAGTTAATAAATTAGACATTCTTTTAACTCAAGGAATTGATGAAGCCATGGATAGATTAATCCAGCAGTTTAGTAAAATGAGATTTGTGATATTTAATCCTACATTTGATGGATATATTAGTAGGCTGAAAGCAAATAATCAAGATTATTTATTACTAAAATTGGATAGATCATTTAAAATAAGAAAAGTTGATATTAAGCTTCTCACTAAAAATGATTTTGTAATTCTTGCAAATCCGAATAATCCAACGGGCAATCTTTTCGAGGATAGTATTGATGTAATTAGAAATTATTGTGGAAAATTATTAATTGATGAAACATATTTTGATTTTTCTAATGGCAAGAGCTATTTAAATGAAACGGATAATAGATTATTCATATTTAGATCTTTTTCCAAGGCTTATTCTTTGGCTGGTTTGAGGCTTGGTTGGCTTTGTGGAGATCGGCAGGATGTTGAAGCTATGAAAGATAAACAGTGGTTTTGTAATATAAATACTATTTCTTTAATTGTTCTTTTCAATGTGCTTGAGCAGGATTATTTCAAGCATAATGTTGCCAAGATATTGAGAGAGAAAGAGCATTTAATGCGTTCTATTGATAAATTAGGATTTGAAGTGAAAAAAACAAAAACTAATTTTTTTCTTATCAAGCATAAAAATGTTAAATTATTAATTGCATTTTTATATAAAAAAGGGATATCAGTAAAAGATATTTCATCTTTTGGATTGGATGATCATGTAAGAATTAGCGTGGGGCTTCCTAAAGATAATATTATATTATTAAAATTATTAAAAATTTTTAAGAATTCTTATGAAAAAAAGTAATAAAAAAATAGTGAAGGGAAATTTTTTGCCTGGGTTGTATAAATCTCTAGATTATATTAGAGGTTATGTGGCAAGCAATGTAATCTTTGATATGTTGCAGAGTGGAGTTTTTCAATTATTAGAAGAGGGAAGGAGCGTTAAGTATATTTGCAAGAAGAAAAAGTTTGATCCATATTTGTTGGAAACTGTTTTTGAGTATTTAGTTATCGAAGATATTCTCAAGAAGAGAAAAAAATCAAATGGTTCTGTTTACTATGTCCTTACCAATTATGGGAAAAATATTGAGAAATACAAGGGTTGGTTTAATATGTTAATTGGAGGTTATGCTCCTATTTTTTCTAATGTGGGGAATATGCTAGAGAAGGGCGTGGATTCTGTATCAAGGATAGGAAAATGGGTAGGGACAGGAAGTTGCCAGATTTCTTATTATGATTCAATTCCTTTGATGAAGGATCTTATAAAGAAAGTAAATTCTAATGCAAGGTTATTTGTTGATTTTGGATGTGGGAATGCACTATATCTTTGTGCGTTTTGTGAGAAAATGAAAAATGTTAAGGCGATAGGAATTGAGCCTGATAAGGGATCTTATGGAGAAGGGTTGAAACTTATTAAGAAGAGAGGCCTTGGGGATCAAATCAAATTGGTTAATTGTGATGCACTTAAATATAAAATAGTCGAAAATCCTGATTTTGTTATGTTCGGTTTTGTTCTTCATGAAATATATGCTCAGATTGGTGAAAAAGGACTAATAAAATTTATAAGCAAGTTAGGAAAGAAATTCAAGGACAGTTATTTGCTTATTGTTGAAGTTGATTATGATATTGATAATCACAAGATAATGAAGTCACCAATGGGATTGGGGTATTATAATCTTTATTATATGCTGCATCCTTTTACTAACCAAAAGTTATTGTCTCAGAAAAAATGGGATGAAATTTTTTCGAAGGCTAGATTTAAGATAGTCGAGAAGAAAGTAGTTGATCCAAAAGTTGATCCATCGGGATTAGAGATAGGTTATGTTTTAAAATATGTTGAATAAATGTAATTATAAAGAATTTTGATTTGAGATATTTTGTTGCGTTGAAGGGAGTTATTAAAGTGATTTTAGAAGTTTAGCTCATTGCTTGTGGGCTTTTTTATTTGATAAGAAAACGACCTTTGGAGTCGTTTAGATTTTAGGCTGGAAGATTTTTGTTAGCATGTAACGAGCGCTACTACTGCCATATTTTTCTCCTGCTGTTGTTTTGGGCATTATTGTCATATGCCCTTAGTTAATCAAAAAAGTGCAAAATGTATGTGTACATTACCAAATAGTATTGATTTTATTTTTAATAATGTTATATTAAGTAATTGGAACCCCAAGCCAGGAGGGAGAGATGCAACAGACAGAGAGATTGATTGGATTAGAAGACGCTTATGGTGCGCATATTTACAGTACTTTGCCAGTAGTTTTTGCAAAAGCCGACGGAGCTATTTTGACTGATGTTGAGGGAGTTGAGTATATTGATGCATACTCTGCTTATAGTGCCAATGTTGCACCAAGAGACCCTCGATTGATTTGTGCAATAATGGGACAGTATATGACGGGCTTGTCTTTGACGGCGCGTTGTGTGCATCACAACCGTCTTGGTCCTTGGATGAAAAGAGTATGTGAACTGACTGGAATGGATCAAGTGATTCCGAAAAATGCTGGCGTGGAAGCTGGTGAAGCTGCATGGAAGGCAATGTTGCGCTACGGCGTGAGGAATATGGGAATTCAGAATGGTTCACAGCGAATTATTGTTATGAAGGGTGCATTTTCTGGACGTACTTTGGCGGCATTAGCTGCAATGGATAGTGCAAAGTATCGCAAGGACTTTGGTCCGATGAGCGATGTTTTTGTTTCGGTGGAATTTGGGGATTTGGAAGCCTTGAAAGCTGTTCTTGCTGATGATGTTGTGGGTGTTTTCATGGAGCCGTGGCTTGGTGAAGGTGGAGTTGTTTGCCCACCAAGTGGTTATTTGAAAGCAGTTGTTGAATTGATGCATGCGCAAGAAAAAATTGTTGTTTTTGACGAGATTCAAACTGGACTTGGTCGAACTGGCAAACTTTTTGCCTGGCAGCATGATGGTGAAGGTGCCAAGCCTGATGGGATTTGTCTTGGTAAAGCTCTGTCTGGTGGTATGTATGCTATGAGTGCTTTTCTTGGAACTAAAGACTTGATGGGCGTTTTTGATCCTGGTTCTGATGGGTCAACCTATGGGGGAAATCCGATTGCTTGCGCAGTTTCGGAGGCAGCGCTTGATATCATTGAACAAGATGGTTTGGTTGAAAAGTCTGCAAGGATGGGGCAATCAACGCTCGATCTTTTGAGGATGAATTTGAACAAATTGCCGCATGTTTGTGATATTCGAGGAGGTGGCTTGTTCATTGGAATTGAACTTGATCGTCCGGTTGCAGAGGTTTGTCAGCGACTCTTACGAGAGTTTCGTATTGTTTGTCTGGATACTCATAAGAATGTTTTGCGTTTTGCACCGCCCCTTTGTATTACTCCACAGCAGTTGCATAAAGCCTTGGAGGGGATAATCCGAGCGATTAAAGAAGTTTAGCTCACAGTTTGTGAGCTTTTTTATTTGATAAATAAAAAAAACGACTTTTGAGTCATTTGGATTTTAGGCTGAAAAGAATTATTTAATAAGTTTTCCAATTATAAATACTTCTTCACCGATTTTTTTATTGGTGTTGGGAAATATAATATATTCATTTTTTTTGGCAATGTATTTTTTACTGCCATCTATGGCAAATATTTTGTTCGGAGTTAATTTGTCAAAGTCGTTGTATTTTTTTGTGAAATGAAAATCTTTTGTTTTTTTTATTGCAATTTTTTTTGCTTTAATAATTTTTTGTTTGTGATTATTGTAAGGTATGTTTTTATCAATAATATTGAAATATTGCAGGAATTGATAGATAGATTTTTCAGCAAGCGGAATATTTTTTTGTTTGTTGTGTACTGATCCGCATTCTAGGCATAGGCCGATTTTGTTTTGATTGGACATATAACCATCAGTAGCGCCAGGTTCAAGATCGTTCCATCCCGGAGAAATTATTTTAAAATCTAATAGTTTAGCGATTGAAAATACTTTTTTGTCGCAAATGATGAATGTTGTGCTTTTTTTGTTGTTGCTGGCATGTAGGTCTAAGAGGGCATCGCATTTGTCAAGGATGGTTATTAATTTTCTGGCTCTTTTGTCTTCTGTAGAATTTCCTTGATTATTTGATAGAAAACAACGATTCAGATTTTTTTTGATTTGTCGTTTGTTTATTTTAATGGCTTGTGGATTGGCAAATACAAAATATACAACTCCTCTTTTTATTTGGATTTTTTTTATAACATTTTTCAGAGCAATAACGCCAGCTTTTTCATTTCCATGCACTCCGGCAAAAATTGCAATGGTTTTTCCTGATTTTTTTCCTGTTTTTTTAATGATTGATTTTTTTATTAGCATAAGACTTCTTTTGTAGTAGTTAGATCGTTTTTATTGATCAATGGTTTTTCTTTGTGATTTTTTAGCAGAAAATAATTATAAAAAGCATGTGTTATAAAATCTTCACTTAGGGCAAAAGCTAAATTATATTTTAATCCTAGCTCGCCATGTAGCATGCTTCCGAGCATTACGGGCGTTTTGTATTTTTTGGCAATTTTTAATATTTTGCGCGCTTCTATAATTCCACCACATTTGGCTAGTTTTAAGTTGATAACATTGGTCCAGCCATTTTGTAGGAATAATAAGACATCTTTAGTAGTTTGTACGCTTTCATCGGCCATGAGAGGTGTTGGTGATTTTTTCTTTAGTTTTTCCCATGAGGCGAAATCGTTTTTTTCTACTAATTGTTCAGCCCATGCTAGTTTTGTTTTTTTAATTGTGTTTAAAAATATTAGAGCGTTTTTTGCATTATTGAAGGATTGATTGGCATCAACTGTTATGTTTATCTTTTGATTTTGCTTTCTAAGTTTTTTAATTGCTGCTATTTCTAATTTTAGATTATGTCCGATTTTGAATTTTACAAAATCTGGTTTTGTTGCAGCGATTTTTTTAAAGCAATTTTTATATTCTTGGAAGTTTTTTAGATAGGGTATGGTGTATTGAATTTTAATTTTTTTCTTTTTTGCGCCAATAATTTCAGCTAAAGTTTTATTTTGTCTTTGGGTTAAAATTTGAAACAGGGCTTGTTCAATGCCGCATTTGAGTCCTGTGTTAAATGACAAATATAGGTTTATTTTGTTCATTAGTCTGACTATTTCTTGTTTAGATTCTATTTTGGCGTTTTTTAGGATATTTTGAATAAATGGAGACAAGTTTTTGGTTGAATCTGATGATTCTCCGTTTATATCTAAAGCACAGGCAATTTCTCCTTTACCAGTGATATTATCATTGGTTTTAAGTGTAATTTCAGCATATGGCAAAAAATCCAATGTAGAGAGAAAGTATTTGAATGGCTTGCAAAGCTTTATATTGTTTTTTCGAATTGATACTTGCATGATTTATTATTTAGATTATTGTATATTAACATGAAATATTGATATTGTAAAGTTTTATATTAGAGAAGAACGATGTTGTTGGATTTCTCGAAATAAAAAATCCCATCTTTAGATAGGACCGTTATAAAATGTGCGCGAAGATTATTCCTTCTTTTGTGATTCTAACTCCTTGAAAACCGTTTGTTATCAGGCTTGCAATTTGTTGATGGGCAATGGGATCATGTTCATCACCGAAGACAACTGGAACGGTGGTGATGTCTGCAAAGGTCTTCAAAGCCTCGCGTGGGGCATCAAGGTGTTTTTTCAGAATCAGGCGGGCATCTTCGGGATTAGGACCGTAGAAATTAGGGGCATAGTCAAAGATCAGAAATCCTTCCTTGAGTCTAGCGCGTAAGTTGCTATGGTTTTCAACTCGTACGGTTATTCTTAATTCTTTTTTGCCTGCGTGTCGAGCGTTCAGTTCTTCTTGTTGGGCTAGAATTTTACTTAAGCCTTGTCTTTGAAATTCGGGCAGAACTCCTCTTCCATAGCCGTATGCCACATCTGGATCAAATGAATATGGAAGCGTGGGGATAGGTTCGAGCAGGGTTTGTGTTTGGGCAATTATTTGACCAGTTGCTTTTATTGTTATAAGAGTAATAATCCCATGTTGAAATAACAATTCTAATTCTTCTATGGTAATGCCATGGTGTTCGCCGAATGCGAGGTCGTCTGCTATTTTAGCCTGTTCTAAGTCTTTTGGAGTTTGTGCGATTTTGATTCTTAGTTCGTTGGGTGATAGTTTTCTCATTGCTTTTCTCCTGTTAGGCTGTGGACTAGCTCGGTTAACTCGGTAAGTGAAATGTCTTTATCAACAATAATTGGTTGTTGCCTTTCTCGTCTTTGAATTTTTGAAGTAGTTAATTGTGGAATTTGAGCTAATAATTTAGCGGTATGGTGATCGGTGAGGCGTTGGATTTCTTCGATGGCTCTGAGACCGTTTCCTGTTAGACATAACAATAGACAAGCGTCGGGTGGGAATCTGTGGGAATGTTTGATAGCTGCTGCAAGGCTCATTATGCCAGTCGGTTCTGGAATTATTCTTAGGTCAATAAGACTTTGATCTTGGAGAAGTGCTTGGTAGGCTTTGGCAAGGTCATTGTTATTAAGACCACCTAGAGTGAAACCATTAGTGATCTTAATAGCATGGATTAATTGAGGCATTGAGTAGCTGGAGATGGCGATTGATCCTTCTGCCGCATCAATTGTTTCGATTGGAGCACCAAACTCGTCTAATTCATAGATTGATTGATTGGAAGCGAAAGCTATTTCAGTAGGGAAGGCGCCTGTCATGCCAACGGGAACAATTTTGCAGGGTAGATTATGAGCTGATAAGCCATGAGCTATGCCGGCAAGGTAGGTTCCGTTTCCAACTCCGGAAAGAATATGGGTGGGCTGGCAAGGTAGGGCTGCTATGGATCTGGCGACAAAGCCAAAAGAGGTTAAAAGTAGTTCGTTATTAACATTGGCATTGTATATGCCTAGTTCTGTTAATGGAAGTTGTTGCGCAAGTTCATAAACATCTTCGAGAATTGTACCATTTATTCCGATAATGTCCGTATTGCTGGTCGAGCAAAGAGAATCAAGCTTGCTTGTATCGGCAGGAATAAAAATGATTGCTTGTAATCCGTTTTGTTGAGCGTGTAGCGCTATTGCAAGAGCATGATTGCCGCTGGATGTGACTGTAATGTATTGGAATCCATTTTGTAGAGCTAGTTCAATGGCTTTTCGGGCGAGATAGTCTTTCATGCTTCCGGACGGTGTGTTTCCTTCGTATCTGATATAAACCTTTCCAACTCCTAGCAGCTGGGAAAGGATCTCGGATTCATGGATGTCGGGAGTTGGTTCTTGATCGTCTGATGAATAAAAGAGTGGCCACATGATTCCATAATGTTTTTCTAGGGGGTGACATTTTTTTTTGTGTGGGGATATCGAATCTTCATTGATTATCCGTTGGCAAAGCAAGCAAAGGAATTTTCGCATTGAGTTCCTCCTTGGTGGTTTTGTTAAAGTGCATCGGGGTATTATGGCATGGATTTTATATAGTAGCAAGAGATTTTTGTAAAAAAAAAGCGACAAGTAGTTTGTCG
>JAUWOX010000086.1 GCA_030611905.1 bacterium | reverse complement strand
GATTAGTGTAGCCATAAAGCTTGCCAGCATCTACATTTGCTGTATCATAAGTCGGCGCAGCAATCACAAACCCATCAAAACCACTGCCATTTGTATCTCCAATACTAGCCACCCAGCGCCCAAATTGTTCTCCTGTTTGATTATCTCCAACAGAAGACCAAGACTCAAGAGAACCCAAACCATCAACGCTTCCCAAATATAAATAAGCTTTTCCAACATTATCATAATTTCTTGCTCCAACGATAACATCACTACATCCGTCAGCATTGACATCCATCGAAGAAATTGAACGGCCATATTCAGCGCCAGCCTGATCGTCTCCTGATGATGTCCAAACCGGTATTGCAGAAATAGTCAAACCTCCATAATAAAGATAAACCTTACCCGCATCCACATTAGTTGTATCATAATCAAAAGCACTCACCAAAAAATCATCATAACCATCGGAATTAACAGCCCCAACTGAAGAAAGTCGCTCACCAAAAAATGAATCGGCCTGATTATCCCCCGTTGAAGTCCAGATCGGTGTTGTCTCTAAGCCTAACGAACTACCTAAATATAAATATACTTTACCGACATCCAATACAATCCCATCAGGAGTATACCAAGAAGCACCAATCAAAACATCACTATAGCCATCATTATTAACATCCCCCACAGAACTTACATGGATACCAAAAAAAGCATTAGCTTGATTATCGCCAGACGAGGTCCAGACTGGTGTAGACGAAAGTCCAGAAGCACTGCCCAAATAAAGAAAAACTTTTCCAACAAACGTATCATTGCCATAAACTCCAATAATAACATCATCATAACCATCACTATTTATATCACCCGCACTATCAACAGAAAAACCAAAAAAAGCATTGACTTGATCATCGCCAGACAATGTCCAGATTGGTGTTATTGATAATCCTGATGAATTACCTAGGTACAAAAATACCTTTCCCCTACTATTAGTAGAATAAGCGCCAATAGCTACATCATCATACCCATCATTATTTATATCGCCTGCTGAAGCAACTTCAGATCCAAAAAAATCTTCTACCTGATTATCACCCGATGATGTCCAGGCAGGAGTTTCCGACAAACCATTAGCACTACCTAAATATAAATACGCCTTACCAGCCGAAACCACGTCAGTATCAAACTCATAATCCCCAACAATCACATCATCATAACCATCTCCGTTCACATCTCCAGCCATACTAGATGGCACACCATATATTGCTTCAGCTTGATCGTCTCCTGAAGATGTCCATGATTCAACAAGATCTGGAACACCTGCCTCTTCAGCTGCATTGACTTTCAAGCCAACAAAAATCAGACAACAAAAAACTACCACGAAAACCGAGAAAAATATTTTCTTCATAATTTTTTAGTCTATTTTTTACTATTCAATTTTATAGATTTATTATACCACAAAATAAATATTCGTGAAATTAGTAACTACAAGGCATTCACGATATTTGTACACACAAAAAAACGAAGCCAAGCTTCGCTTACTAAATCTATTAACGATCAAATAATTACTCATATCCAATAACAAATCGATTCATTCTTTGCCCCTCTCTAAAATAATAAAAAGTAGTCTTGAAAGTTTGCTTTGCCACATTGTGCTCGGCTCTAACTTTGTCCCATGTTTTTGTTTGAGAATTATAATATTTCAATACTAAATTACTACTACTTTTTTCTGCACCAGCATTTTTTACTGCCAACTTATTAAATTCCCCCTGCCTATATTTAAAAATAAACTTCGATCTAAAATTTTGCTTAACATTTGTTTTAATTTTCCAGTTTCGTTTAATAAGTTGAGATTTAGCAATATTTCTCACATAAACCTTCCTGCCAGGATACTTTTTAACCTGTTTAATTTTAAAATATTTTTTAGGCTTCTCCTTCTTTTTAAAAGCTCGAGGAAATCCCTCAAAAACAAATCTAAATTTTTTCACTTTATGTTTTTTATTCCTTTTAATTTTCTTCTGTTTTCCCTTCGGCTCTCCAAAAACAAAGTTAGTCCAACCCAAATCCCTCCGATAAAAACTAAACCGCGCCTCATCGCTCTTGTGAGCAACTCTTGTACCACGGCCATTACTTAATAACATCAAACTATTTTTCACCCTTAAATTCGCCCTCCCTGCTTTTTTCACCTGAAATTTAACAGAAAATAATTTGCCGCTCTCTCCTATGAAACCAGGAGAAAAAATTATTCCACGAAATTTTAATGGCGATTCACGCACTACGTCAAATTCCCGATCATTATACCAATAATCAACAATAGACTTTCCCAAAGAAATATTTCTTATCCTCAGCTTATCATTGGGAAAAACCAACTTGCCTCGAACTGCATTAATTGGATTATTCTCATCTAAATTAGCAACATATATTTTTACTTTAAATTTTTTGCCGACTTTATAACTACCGCCAGCAGGCGACAAACCGACTAACCGCACATTCGCCCTGCTTTCATTTGACAAAAAAACAAAAGTCACTAAAAAAGATCCAACTATAAACACAACACAAAATAATAAACTCAAAAACTTCTTAAAGTGTCTCATTATTAATCAATTTTAATTTTTCTTTTTAAAAATATATACTCCGCTACTTATTAATAATAATATCATAATTACCGCAATAATAATACCGCCATTCCAAAAAGGATAAACAGGCACAAATGAAATAAGAGACGCCCTTTCATTTCCATCTTTATCCACCGCTCTAACCTCAATCTCCTGTTTTTTTCTCTGATTTCTAATTAAATATGGACTTTCCGCCCTCTCAAAACCCCCCTCTCCCTCTTTTACTTCATAATAATCTACTCCTGAATCCTTGTCTTGAGTAGCAAATATTAAAAAATATTTGCCATCAAAAACACTATCATCACGATCTATTTCCGGCTTAAAATCTTCCGGCGAATCACTATCTTTTTTCTTGTCAGATTCTAATTTAGACGCTCCCTCTTTTACATAAAACCAAAAGTCATTAATTGATAATTTTGCCGGTGTCCCTGCCCCATCACTCAGCAACATTTCCGAAGAATCAAGCAAAGAAACCCCTGCTCGTCCCTCTTTCAAGGTTTCAAAATTTAAAGTTACTAATAATCCCCTCTTGCCATTATAACCCCCGGGAATCAATCCTGAAAAAATCAATTTATCCGCATCAGAACCAGGTCTCTCCATCCATAAGTTAACAACAGAATTACCATCACTCCAATCTTTTAATTTTAATAAATCTCTTGAATAATCCACTCCGATCTCTAAAGCATTAATATCTTCCCCCCCAGTATCCAAAAAAACATTCACTGGGATTATTTGTCCAACGCCCACTAAATTTTCCGGCACTTTAAAATACAAATGAGCCGCCAAAATATTACCTGAAAAAAACACAAAAAATAAAATACAAAATAAAAAAGAAAAAACAAGCTTAAATTTTAAATCACTAATCCTCAAAATAAAATATTAAATGCAAAATCACTAACCTGTCCAATAATAAGCCATCACGCTAAAATCTCTCAAATTAATCTTTCCATCTCGATAAAGCTTGCGATCAACCCTCTTTTTAATTTTTTTAGGCAAAGATTTTTTCCACCAATAGGCAGCGATTGAAAAATCAAACAAATTTACTTTACAATCATTATTTAAATCTCCTTTAGCTGGACATTTCTTTTTTGATTTTACACTTTTCTTGCTAACCTTAAAAGATGCAGTAGGTGAAAAATCACTAATTTCACTTTCCTTAGAAGCCCGCACACGAGTAGAATAGTCACCCAAATCAACACTCGTTGTATCAAACTTATAAAGCCAGGCACCGTCATTATCAGCGCCCGTTGTTTTAACAATCTCCTCTCCTGAATTTATAAAAACTGAAACTTGAGCTGAAGGAGCACTTTGACCAAGAATATTCAAAATATCTCCTTGCCTAACTTCAGCTTGATCAATCGCAATCGTCGGTGAAAGAAAAATTCCGCTAATTATAGTTGTTACTCCTTCAGTAATAGAAATATTAAAAAAATAGGTGCTTGTCCGACGACCCGCTGTATCATCAGCCCACAAACCAAAACTATAAATCCCCGCTGACAAACCAGTCAAACTGATTTCAAAATTCGCATTAGGATCAGCTTGGGTTACTGCCACTATTTGGGCATCCTTCAAAAGAGTAACATAACTTCGAGACTGGGCCTTCCCACGAAAAATCACAGTAGTTTCAACCGGCGTTTCTGAAACAATGCTAATCGAAAAATTAGAAGTTGCCGAAGCTACCACCTCATTAAACCCACTCAAAAATACAAAAACCAAACTTATTGTCAATATTAAAAAAATCTTTTTCATACTATCAGTTAACCGTTAATTGTTAAACATCAAATAGCTGTTACAGTTAATGTCATGTCAATATCATAACCATCAGCCCCTTGTTCGGCTGGAATAGTCTGTGAAACACCGATGCCAGTAAGATCCCAGTAGCAACCTGTATCAGCTGTAGCGCCAGCAGTAAGCAAAGTAATATCATTAGTAGGCCCTTCTTCAAAAGCATCAGAATTTCCTTTTATCAATCCGGTTTCCGTACAAGTACCTCCTATCGTCATTACCGAAGGATCAATGGTCATCTGCCCACCAAAACCATCATCATCCGCTCCATCTCCAGCTTCAGCGGTCGGATCATTAAAATCATAATCGCTTACTGTCCCATCCCAAAAAGAAGTCGCTCCTCCATCAGCCGCTAAAGTCAAATTCC
>JAUWOX010000012.1 GCA_030611905.1 bacterium | reverse complement strand
CCTGAGGAAAAACAAAGTATAACCAGGCAAATTTTTCGGTGAATTTTTTCTTTAAAAAAAATGGAAATAAATTTATAAGCGACGAAAATAAATGCGATGACAAAAACAATTTTGAAGAAATGAAAGGTAAAAGCATTGGATAGATTGAAAATTCTGGCAAAAAGACCCATTAATAAAAATAAAGGACGGAAGAAGATAGCTCGATGGTCTTCAGAAGTGTAGAAATTTTTAAATAAAAAGTGGCCCTCTCTGGCCTGTTGAATCATAGAAAAATAGGAGTAATCTTGATTAAATGTGACGCCTGTAAATTCCATATTGCCGGGGGTGGTAAAATAGCCGTAAAGATAAGGCATTAAAACAATAATAACAATAATTAAGCTTAAACAAGCTGTAAAAATCCATTCATTTTTTGTGATTTTGCTAAGCATATTTTAGTGTCTTTAAACTAATTTTAATATTATATTCTTGTTTTTGCAAAGAATAATTGAATTTTTGGGGGATAAAAAACAGGCTAGTTAATTCAACGACCTGTTTTTTATTTTGAACATATGTTCCTTGTTCGCTATATTCCCGTTGTTGGGAATAATGCTCCGATGACAAAGTCGGTTAAGACATAAGCCAGAGCGATAATGACAACTCCAATTATGGTATAAACCATTATTTTTTTACCAGTTTCAATTTTCTCCTCACTGCCAGCTGATGTGGCATAAGTAACACCGCCATAAACAAACAAGGCGATCATAATAACACCGATAATACCCATGATCCATTTTAAAATTCGGCCAATAAAGGTTGGCAAATCGGTCTCTGTAAAACCGCCTTCTCTCCGAACGTTTTCTAAAGATTCATGTACGTTGGGTTCTGCGGCTAGTACTGGAACAGCAACCATAACAAACATTGTTGCGAGCGTTAAAACAACTAGTGCTTTTTTCAATTTCCTCACCCCCTTTCTTGATTAGTTATTAGTTATTAGTTATTAGTTATTCGGTTCATAACTATTAACTAATTATTATTAACTAGTCACTATTCTAAAGGAAACAACATATCAATGACGTAACCGGTTAGAACATAAGCGAGGCCAATAATAACAACGCCAATAATAGCGTAAACAATTATTTTTTTAGCAGTTCCAAGCTTTTCTTCATTGCCCGCTGATGTGGCATAGCTAAAGCCGCCGTAAATAAGAAAAGCAATTAGCATCACGCCAACTATTCCAATGGCCCATTTGATTAGCCGGCCAACAAATTCTGGCAAATCTCTTTCGCTTTCTATCGAAGTATGTTGTCCGACATAGTCTAATTCTTCTTGAATATTAGGAGTTTCTTCAGCATAAACAGGAAGACAAGCAGTGGTTAAGAGAATCAAACCTATTGTAATTATAATCTTGTTTGTTTTTTTATACATGTTTGTGATTCGGCGTCTTTTATTAAATCTGATGAACAACATTTTATTGTATCACCAGCTAAGTCGTAATAGCTTTTATCTAATTCCGCACATTCAAAATCGCACAAACCAACTTTTTGATTGCAAATTAGGTCTTTTTCACAATTAAATGATGTCTGCGTTCTTCCTTTTGTTACTCTGCATGGTTCTTTATAGCCAGCATATTCATAAGTTTTTGGTTCATCAGTCGAATCAGGCTCTCTGTCTTTTTCCACGTTTTCTTCTTCAGATTCCGCTGGTACTTCTTCTTCAACTGGTTCCTCTTCTTCAATTGGTGTTCCTGGTTCAGTTTCTGGCTGTGGCGAAAGGGCCTGCAAAACAAAATTTGTAATAGCCCAGGCCAAGGCAATAATAATTACACCGATAAAAGCATAAACAAGAACATTTTTGGCGGTTTTTATTTTTTCTTCATTGCCGCTGGAAGTGGCGTACATAAATCCGCCGTAAATAATAAGAGCGATTAAAATTACACCAACTAAAGCAAGAGCATATTTAATAAGTCGGCCTGCAAAAGCTTCTGGCTCTGAAGTAGATAAGCCTTGGATATTTTTAGCCTCTTCAAGGCCGTATTCTTGCGCTTGGGCAAAATTAGAAAATACAAAAACTAACGCAACTATTAGAATTAAAACTGTAATTAATGTTTTTTTGGACATTTTTAAGTGATTTTCAATTTTACAAGCAAACTATCCTCCTGCGGTTAAAGCTCTGATTGTATAATTAGCAATAATATAGGAGGCGAAAATGATGACTACGCCAATAATAGCATAGGTGAGTATCTTTTTGGCGCTTTCAATTCTCTTTTCATTGCCAGCTGAAGTCATATAAGTAAAACCACCGTAAACTAAGATGGCGATCAGCACAACACCAACAAAACCCAGCAGATAATTTATTACTCGAGACATTACTTCGGCCGGAGTACCCTTGGGGAGGTCGGTGCCAGAAAGTCTTTCTAGGCCCCATTTGTCTTCAGCGCTGACAAATTGAAAAGCAGAAAGCCCAATTAAGATAACTAAGAAAACAAGGATTACTTTTTGCATAATTTTTATAATAAAATTTATTTCAAATTATAAACTATCCGCCTAGTATTGTAATTACCGAGTTAACCAACATATATGAAGCGGCAATAATAACCAAGCCAATTATGGCAGCAGTTAAAGCTTGTTTGGCAGCAGCAACTCTTTTTTCATTGCCGCCTGATGTTAAATAAAGATAGCCAGAATACATGATGACTAAAACGGCCATGGCGCCGACAAAACCCAGAACATATTTAATAATAGCCTCGATTAGACTAACTGGGTCTTCAAACTTTATAGGACTCTTGATTTCTACCCCTCCCCTGGAAGTGTCTTGCGATGGGGCACGAAATGAAGCCACGCCGCCACTTGACTCACAAAAAGCTGTACATCCTGCTCTATCGAATTGGGAAACATTTGATCCGCTATTGCAAACGCAATTGTTTGGGGCAGATGATGAATCAGATTCTTTCGGTGCTGTTAAAGCTGAACTGACATATTCAGCAAATTCCTGGGTGCACTTGGCCCTACATGCGACCTCCATATCTTCATCTGTCTCAATATTATATTCTGCTTTAGCATCAGAGAGATCTGAACATTGACATGTTACTGCTGCAGCCTTTGAGTTTTGAATAATAAAAAATAAGGCAAAAAATGCTATTAAAAATATTGAGATTGATAAGATGTGCTTTTTCATTGATTTTTTATTAGTATTGAGTATTTGGTATTTTTGATACATAAACTTAACAGACAAAATTTGGCGCCCACCAGGTGCCGCAATTATAACCTAAAACATTCATTATAGTATTTATTAAGAGCCAGGCAGTCACAATTATAACCACTCCTATAATAGCAGCGCTTAAAGCGGCTTTGGCTTTTTTCGTTTCTTCTTCTTTGCCTCGACTGATTAGATACATAAAGCCAGCAACAAATACTGCAAAAACGCCAAATAGGCCGGTTATTTCGAAAGTTCCAGTAGTAACATTAGCTATTATAACCATTATATCACGGGCCGAACAATTACCGCAATTGAAACATTTATTGGAGACGCCTTTTTGAAAAAGTCCTTTTTCGACATCTTTATTGCAGTTTAGATTAAAGCTGGCTCCTATTCTTCTCGATTGTTCAGATTCATAAGTTTCAGGGGCTCCTCCTTCCATTATTATACACTTACCCTCAACGCACTGATCTTTAGTCTCGTCGCATTGTTTCTTGGGGTCATCGGGATCGCAGTCTCCTCCTCTTGCTTGGGTAGCTATACAAGTACCAGCATCACAATTACCTGACTGGCACATTTCATTCTTAGAGCAAGGACTATTTCCATCGCTTAATTTGGGTTCACATTCGCCTTTTTCTGACCCTTGAGTTGTTGGACAGTAATAACCTGATGTGCATTCTTTGGTCAGCAAACAATCTCCTCCTGGTTCTACTAACCCCTGCTTATAGGCGCTGCCATCTTCATCAATGCCTACTCCGTATTTCAGACATGTGTTACTTTCTTTATCGCACTCAAATCCCTCCTCGCATTCTCCTATTCCCGAGCATGAACTCCCCTGTTCTCCTTTTTCAGCACATTGTTTTGTTCCTAAATCACAAAACAAATTGGAGTGGCATTCTTTGTTTCTATTACAGCTTTGACCTTCATAGGGTTTAGGATATGAACATTTCCATGTAAGTTGTGAGCATAATTGATTATAACCACCACATTCGATGTCTTTGGTGCAAACATCACCTTCTCCTTTTTCACCGGCATCTTCGATTTCATAGCATTGATCTAGTTTTGGATGACATATTAATCCCTGAGGATATTCATTTTGTTTATATGGCAGACATTTGCCTTCTTTGTCGCATTTGTCCCCTGATTCATAATAACCCCCGTCTTTTGCTAGAACTGGTAGGGAAAATGATATACAGATAAGAAATAGGATTGATCCTAATATAATTACTTTTTTCATTTCATTAAGCTAGTTACTTGTTCAGCTAAGGTTCTAATTATTTCACTTGGTGTTTCTGTGCCAGCAACAACTTCATCAATGGCAGCGCTGAATAGACCTTCGGTTTGAGCTGGGTCAGCTTGATACCATGATTTGGCTGTTAAGGCTTGCTTGGCAAATACTTTTAGACTGGGATCATCTAGTTGGGTTTCTAGAACATCGATGCGAGAAGCAGGGCGATCGGTTTTTTGAGTGTAAGCTTCAACATTTTCTTTATCAGCCATGAAATTCAGGAAATTCCAGGCTTCATTTTGGTGCATGGAAGAGTTAGAAACTACATAGGCCCAGTAATTGGCATAATTAATTGTTTTTTGAGCTCCGGCGATTTGCGGAGCGGGAGCAATATCATAATTAAGATTTGGAGCTTTTGTTTTTAAATAACTTCTTTGATAAGAATAGTTGAATGTCATAACAGCTTGTTCATCAGTGAAAGCGTCGATTGAATAAGGCATTTCAGGATTCCAGGTATAAATTTCTTTGTTTGGATTGGCAAAATCAGTATAAAATGTTAAGGCAGTAGTGCCTGGAAAATAATCTTTTTCGGTCTCATCTGGTAAATCAAAAGTGGCTTCAGTGTGACGCTCATTAACCATCTGGGTGCCATTTTGGAGCATAAGTAAATACAAAATATCAACAGCCCGATTAATATTTTCAGCAGTGCCAATAGCGGCTCCGGATTGAGTAATGGTATCTTGTATATCTGTCTTAGTTAATTTTTTAACATCATCTTTGAAATCTTCCCATGTTTGAGGCGCTGAAACGATGCCTTCGGTATTTAATAAATCTTTATTATAATAAAGTGCCAGCGTATCAACGCTTAAAGGGAGGCCATAAATCTGGTCATCAACTACGAAATCATCTGTAGCAACTTCAACAAAAGTATCAGAATACATCAAGGGAGTCATAACTTCGTTTGGCATGGTGGCTAATTTATTTTGATGCTTGGGCAGCCAAGTATTATGAATTGACCAGATATCCGGTCCTTTGCCAGAAGCGAGTCCCTCAATAACAGCGTCTTCGTATTCTTCAAAAGTAAGTTTTCGGTAAGTGATAGTAACGTTGGGCTTAATTTGCTTATAGGCTTTAATAATTGGCTCAAAAATCTGACTGTCATCAAAAACACCCCAGAAGTTAAGCTCAATCGGCTGGATGTCTTCTTGTTTGGGCTCTTCCTTGCAGCCAAAAGCGGCCGTAATTAAAACGACAGCTAGGATTAGGATAGCTGAAATTAGTGTAAATTTTCTTTTTGTTTTTAGCATAAGCTAATAGCTAATTGTTAACAGCTAATAGTATTTATCTATTATCTTCTGCCAAGATACACGCTTTATTCATGTAACTGCATAATTCTTCGCCAAATTCTTCGTGTTTCAAACCAAAATCAACTAAAGTTTTTAAATATTCTAATTTATTACCAGTATCGTAATATTTACCGTTTTTGATTTCAACTGCGTAAACATCTTCTTTTTTCATTAACTCTTTGATAGCATCTACTAGCCAAATTTCTCCGCCCTGGCCTGGCTTTAATTCTCTAAGATAATCAACAATTTTTGGGGGCAATAGATAAGCGCCGTGCGCGGCTAAATTGGAGGGCGCTTGATCTGGCTCTGGTTTTTCAACGATGTCTTTTATTTTAAATACGCCATCTTCTACTTTTTCAACATCAACAATGCCATATCTTGATAAATCTTCTTTATTCTCAATGCGAACTGCGGAAATAACTGGTTTGCCATATTTTTCATAAACATCAATCATTTGTTTAATCCTTGGTGGATTGGCATGGATAAATTCGTCACCCCAGGTGACAATGAAGGGCTCATCTTTCAGGGCTGGTTCAGCGCATAAAACTGGTGTGCCATTGCCATAAGGTCCTTTTTGGCGAATATAAATAAAATTGGCCATATCAGCAATCTTTTTGATTTCCTGCCTTTCTTTGTCTTTACCGGCTTTTTTGAGATGAGCTTGCAGTTCATAATTGTAATCAAAGTGATCTTCAATACTTCGTTTATTAGCGCCAGTAATAATGATGATGTCTTTTATTCCGGAAGCGACACACTCTTCAACAACATATTGAATAATGGGTTTATCAATAATTGGTAGCATCTCTTTGGGCATTGCCTTAGTAGCTGGCAAAAATCTTGTTCCCATGCCAGCGGCAGGAATAATTGCTTGAGTTATTTTGGACATGAATATTTTATTAACTTGTTTTTATAATAACATAATAATTGAGAATTGAGAATACTGGATTTATGATTCTTTATTTTGAATTCTAGCATAGTGAAAAATTGGTGTATTTTTATTATAGCATTTTTCTTGCAATTGAAAATTCTTTAAATTTAAAAGGCCAAAACCATAAGAAATAATTCTAGTTTTTGATGATAATTCTCGATCTAATTTTTTGCCTAATTTTTCACAGGCGCCAGGCATTAAAAAACAAAAAATTACATCAGCGTCTGAAAGATTTTGTTTTAAAAAATTTTTGCAGATAATTGACGATTTATATTTTTTAAATGATTTTCTGATTCTGGCTAAACTATACGGCCAAGGAGATAATTCATAACCGCAAGCATCGGCTTGATATTCTTTTTCAGCTTTGAAAACTAGATTTCCATTGCCACAGCCAAGATCATAAACTTTTTCATTAGGTTTAATCTTGGCCAATTTGAACATTTTTTCCACGCCTTTTTTGGGTGTCTGGACATAGGGAACTTTGACGATAGAAAAGATAATTAAGCTGGAGAAAACAATCAAAGAAGCTGCCAAAAGAAGAATGTTAACAATAAGTATAAAGCTTAGAAAAATAATCATGAAAGATTATAAATTAAAGACTAATAGAATTTATATATTTGGAAAATAAGAAGTTGAGTATATTATATTTTCCATTCTAATATATATTTTAGCTTTTTTGAAAGAAAAAAACAACCAAATGGTTGTTAATGTACATCGCTTTCTTTTTTTAGTAGTCATCAAACCCTGAAGATCATTAAAAGGCTAGATTCAGAAAGCAAGCATTCTTGAAACTTGCTGGCGTTGAATCTTGTCTTGTGGACAAATTAATCCCTTTCCTCTCTTGTCTATATAAGCTATAAAGGTTTCTTTCTTATTGTCTTTTCTAACTTCGACGATTACTACTGGTTCTTTAAAGTCAATAACAGCTGGAATTCTAAAAGATGAACAATAGTCCATTTCATATCGGGCTCTATGAATAAAGGTGATACTTATTTTTGCTTCGGGGTATTCTTGGCAGAGTTTTGCCATTAATGCTATTCTGAATTCTTTTTCCCTCATTTTTACCTCCTGTTTTGAATGTGCGGATCAAATAAATATATAACAGGATAATAATATTGTCAAATTTAAAAAAAAAGATCGAATAAATCGATCTTATGCTGGAGGGAGACGCCCGCCAGTGCGATTTCGGCCAGTTGATCTTGCAAAAGATCTGGCAGTTGCCTGGTGAATTAATTCATCTAAATTACCCAACCTCTGATGGAGACCAATTGATCGATTAAACCAGCGAATATTTGATTCTTCAGAATTGATTCTATCTTTTAGGCTTTGCGAAAAACAGCCACTGAACTTGTGTGGTGTAAGTCTTCTTCTTCCTTGATGGATTTCAATTTCAGGAAGCAATTCTTCGATTCCAAGAATAATTACAATTCTTTGAAAAGCTTTTCGGTGCTGTGCAGCGATTTTTAACAGATTGTGCGGAAGACACCGAAGCTTAATATGTAATTTATTGCTCTGCTGCGAGTTTTCTAGAAATTTCATAACTTCTTCTAATTCTGTGGGAGTGTCTCCATAGTCCAAAATGAAAATATTTCCTGATCTAGCTATCCGAACTGGCAAGGTGATTGGATCAAACTGACAGTTCTTTGAAAAGTGATGTCCGCTCTCCCAACAAATATGCATTTCACCGGAAGATCCAAATTCAGATGAAAAGGTAATTAATCGAACCCTCATTCTGATAGTCTCTGGTCTCATTGCTTCCTCCTGGCTTTTTAGTAATGTACGGATTTTATATTATATCAATAAATATATGTTTGTCAACAGATTAAAATAAAAAAGCCCTTTATTGGGCTTATTAAGGAGCTAGGGCTGGAGTTGTTTTTTCTGGAGCCGATACTTTCACACATTGGTGAGCACGGATTCTTTCCAGCGCTTTGTTGATTTTGGCTAACGCCCTGATCTTGACTGCCTGCCATTCGACGACATCAGCCAGATCGGAAAGAAGCTCTTCCGTTTCTTGACATTCATCTTGGAATTTTTCCAAGCGAGCCAAGGCTCTTCTCTGGACTGTTTGACAGGCTCTCTGACCAGTTCTTCTTTCTTTTTCAAAAAGATCGGTTAGTTCTTTCATTGCTTTAAGCTGTGCGTCTAGTCCTGAATCAGGGGAACGAGATACAGCACTGAAGGTGGAACGAGCAAAAGCCCTAAAGGCTTTCTCATCAGCTCGAACTAATTCTTGAATAAATTGAGGTAGATGCGGTTCTTCTAGATCCATCCGACTAATCATATTGAAATAATCTAATTTTAATTTAAGAAGGATAACTGCTTGGATTTCTTCCAATCTTTTGATAGTTTTCCGGAAGGAAAGATACTGTGATGAACATTCTATTGCTCGGTCAGTCTTCGTCTTATCCACACCGTGGTCTTCAAGCATTTCCTCATAATATCTAAGGCATCTATTATTCATTTCAACCATGCTTTCTGCAAAACTGATCTGCGGGATGAGCATAACGACAATCAATAGCGCTAGTCGGCGCATCGCTTCCTCCTCTTGTTGTTAGGCCATATTGGGCCCAAGGTGCAGTTAAATTAGTGTATTATAATAAAATGTTTATGTCAAGTAAAATTGGTATCTTCAACGCCTGCCTGCCCTGCCTGCCGGCAGGTGGGTTTATTTACGCTTGTCCTCCGGAGTGAGCAAAGCGAACGAAGGAGGAACGATAGTAGCCGTTAAATAGCATTTTTGACAATAAAAAAACGGCGGCGACCTACTTTTCCTCAAAGAGGTATCATCGGCGCTGGTAGGCTTAACTTCTGTGTTCGGGATGAGAACAGGTGGGGCCCTACCGCAAATGCCACCGAACGAAATCTATTAGCTTTGAGCATTAATGATGATTCTTCTAATAAACTTAGTTCGAAGCGTTTTAATGTAGTAAAAATTTAAAAACAAAAATATAGCCTTGTTTTTAGTTTCTTAGGTTTTTAAAAAATTGCTATTCACAAACTGCTAGTCAATTAATACGATTTATTAGTACTGCTCGGCTTAATCCATTACTGGACTTACACCTACAGCCTATCAAACTTGTAATCTTCAAGTGATCTATGATCTAATCTTGAGGTTAGCTTCGCGCTTATATGCTTTCAGCACTTATCTAGGCCAGACATAGCTACTCAGCAATGCCGCGGGTGCGACAACTGATACACCAGTGGTCTGTTCATCCGGGTCCTCTCGTACTACGGATGAGTCCTCTCAAATCATAACGCCTATGGCAGATAGGGACCGACCTGTCTCACGACGGTCTGAACCCAGCTCGCGTACCGCTTTAATTGGCGAACAGCCAAACCCTTGGGACCTTCTCCAGCCCCAGGATGCGACGAGCCGACATCGAGGTGCCAAACTGGGCCGTCGATATGAGCTCTTGGGCACAATTAGCCTGTTATCCCCGGGGTAACTTTTATCCGATGAGCTCCCACGCTCCTATTTGCGATGGTCGGATCACTAAATTCTACTTTCGTAACTGGTCGGATTGTAATCCTTCCAGTAAAGCAGGCTTTTGCTTTTGTACTATCGCTCCGGTTTCCATTCGGAGCTAGCCTACCTTTGTAAGCGCCTCCGTTACTTTTTAGGAGGCGACCACCCCAGTCAAACTACCCACCAGGCACGGTTTCCCCGCCAAATTTTGCAAACTAAATTATTACTGATGTAATTAAGAAAAAATGAACTATTTAACATCAAAATATTTAATTAGCAAAATTTGGAGGGGGTTAGATTTAAAATTCAATAAGAGTGGTCTTTCATTGTTGCCCGAAGGCTCCCACTTATTACTAAACGGATCAAATCTCAAATCAATGCCAAGCTGCAGTAAAGCTCCACGGGGTCTTTCCGTCTTGCCATAGGTTAACGGCATCTTTACCGCTAATGCAATTTCACCGGATCCTTCGCTGAGACAGTCTCCAAGTCGTTGCGCCATTCGTGCAGGTCGGAACTTACCCGACAAGGAATTTCGCTACCTTAGGACGATTATAGTTATCGCCGGCGTTCATTAGCGCTTCGGATCACCCCTTGCAGGGATCACCTTAACGTTCTAACACTGGCCAGGCATCAGCCCCTATACATCCTCTTACGAGTTAGCAGGGACCTATGTTTTTGATAAACAGTCGCTTGGAGTCGTTCGCTGCGGCCAGCACCATTTTGTGTTTAAATTTATCAATCTACAGAGAATTAATATTTCTTTGTAAATTAATGATTTTTTTTAAACGCAAAATGGTGCTGGCAGTTCTTATTCCGAAGTTACGAACACTGTTTTGCCGAGTTCCTTGGCGAAGGTTCTTCCGGACACCTTGGTGCTCTTACACCCGTCCACCTGTGTTGGTTTTGGTACGAATATCTTATGCTAAAATATTTTGCTTTTCTAGATGCTTCTTTTAACTAGATTGGGATTGGCGAACCGCACCCTTTCCCTAACCACACCTCGCTACGCTCGGGTGGAAATCCCAAATTACAAGCATCAAATTTCAAACAAGTTCCAAATTACAAATCTTAAATCGTCAACGACGAATTTTAAAATTGTGATTTGAAATTTGTTTGGTATTTGGGATTTGTAATTTGGAATTTCTACACCGAACCGCAGTGAGGTGCGGTCTGGGATGTGTATAACCGAAACACACCTAATCTAATAAAGCATGTCACAAAATATCAGCGCATAAAATAGTGCAGGAATATTAACCTGCTGTCCATCTCCGGTACCACTTCTGGTAAAAGATTAGGATCGACTAACCCTAGGATGACTATCATTGCCTAGGAAACCTTGGACTATCGGTGTTTTGGTTTTTTACCAAAATTTTTGTTACTCATGCCAACATTCTTGTTTCTATACGCTCCACTAAACCTTACAGTTTAGCTTCATCGCCCATAGAATACTCCTCTACCACCATGCTACGCATGGAAATTCCAAATTATAAACACCAAATTTCAAACCTTGCCTACCGGCAGGCAGGCAAATTACAAATCCTAAATTTCAAATTCGACGTGTTTTGGATTTGTTATTTGTAATCAACTTGGGATTTCATTCAGAAGTTCCGTGCGAAGCACGGTCTATATCTTCGGTAATATGCTTAGCCCCGTTATATTTTCGGCGCATGACGACTAGATTAGTGAGCTGTTACGCTTTCGTTAAATGATGGCTGCTTCTAAGCCAACATCCTAATTGTCTGGGTCATCACACATCCTTTCCCACTTAGCATATATTTAGGGACCTTAGATGATAATCTGGGCTTTTTCCCTTTCGACTATGGAGCTTAGCCCCCATAGTCTGACTCCTTTTCAAATAATATTCCGGTATTCGGAGTTTGATTGGGAGAGGTAGGTATAAACCATCCTCTTCCATCCAGTGCTCTACCCCCGGAAATATGAAAAAGGCTAGCCCTAAAGCTATTTCGAGGAGAACCAGCTATTTCCAGTTTCGATTGGTTTTTCGCCCCTATCCACAACTCATCCGCTCGTGTTGCACGGCGAGTCGGTTCGGGCCTCCTCTTGCCTTTCGGCAAGACTCACCCTGGCCATGGATAGCTCAACTGGTTTCGGGTCTAATATATGTTACTGAACGCTTTTTAAAACTTGGTTTCCCTGCGGCTTCATCAGATAATGACTTAGCCTTGCAACATATATTAACTCGTTGGCTCGTTCTACAAAAAGCACGCCATCACCATACTACGCACGGAAATTCCAAATTACAAATTCCAAATTACAAACAAAGCACAAATCCTAAATTTCAAATTTCAAATTCGACGTGTTTTGAATTTGTTATTTGGAATTTGTCTAGGATTTGTTGTTTGTAATTTAGGATTTCATTCAGAAGTTCCGTGCGAAGCACGGCTCTGACTCCTTGTAAGTATATGGTTTCAGATTCTATTTCATCTCCCTTATCGGGATACTTTTCACCTTTCCCTCACGGTACTAGTTCACTATCGGTCTAGTTAAGTATTTAGCCTTAAGAGATAGTTCTCCTATATTCACACGAAATTCCACTTAGGTCGTGCTACTCAGGAAAACAACCGTAAGTTGAGTTGTTTTTGTCTACGGGACTATTACCCTCTATGGTAGTCCTTTCCAGGCTCTTTTGACTAACTTCTCAATTTTACATAATGGTTGCTCCATACCCCGTTCATCAGTTACTAATAACTATAAATAGTTACTAATAACTAAGTTACGGTTTGGGCTATTTCCCGTTCGCTCGCCGCTACTAAGGAAATCACTTTTGTTTTCTTTTCCTCCAGCTACTAAGATGTTTCAATTCGCTGGGTTTCCTTCTCTATGCCAAAGGCAAGAGATATCCTACATAAATGCAGGATGGGTTTCCCCATTCGGACATCCCCGGATCAAAGGTTGCTTGCCACCTTCCCGAGGCTTATCGCAGGCTGCAACGTCCTTCTTCGGCTTAACTAGCCAAGGCATCCACCATATACTCTTATTTAAATCGACTAGCAGTTTGTGAATGCAATTTTTTTTGTTAACCTTTATTTATATTCAATTGTTAATGTTCAAATTAGCTAATAGCTAATAACTACTGGCAAATAGAATTATTTTCTATTGGCTGTTAGTTGCTAACTGTTAGCTGACGAAAAAACCGCGTTGCCGCGGCTAAGAATTTACATATTTAAAAAAATACGCTATGTCTTGAGCCGCTGTTCAATTTGGTGGTTTTTGTAATTCATATTTAAGTTGTTTGTAGTTATTAACAGTATAGCCAATTGATAAAGCCTGTCAAGCTTTATTTGAGGATGGCTTGAATAAGCGATTTCAACGGCTACTTTCGTCGATAATAGCCGTTAAAAATTAAGAAGAGACGACGGTAAATTTTTGTATTAATGCTTAGCACTCTTTTTATTATTAATAAAGGGGTTTTGCATATTGAAAGTTATTTTCGGAGTTTTGTTATTTATTACATCTTCGGATAAGTTGTATTTCTTGCTGTATAATTTTCCAACAGCGCAAAACAGAGCTTTTTTGTAATCAAATCCAAGTTTTTGAGCAACGAGCCTTACTGCTTTTTCTGACTTTCCTTCAATTTCTACAAATGGATCCAAAAACGGCCATTCATCGATAGTTATTTCTACGCTGTCCAGTTTCCAGAGCTCTCTTGTGTTTTCTTGAAACGCTTTTGTTTTACAGCCCAAAATTTCTAAGAGACTTTTTGCTTCTTTAAAATTGTCAACTTGCAGGCAAATTTCTTTTTGATCTTTAATGCTAGAACCGTCAATGATTTTTATGCTCATTGTAATCTTATCCCCCTCGTTTCTAACTCTTGCCCATCCGCCATTAATTTCATGTCCCTTTGGAAGATTAAAAACAATTCTTTTCTGCAAAAATTCTGGCCGAGCTAAATTGGCCTTTATTTTTTTTAGCTTTTGTCTAATCAATTTTTTGTCAATATTTTGAAATGTTGCTTCGTATTCTATTTGCATGATTTAAATGACTTTTTAATATTATATTCGACTTTGGGTCGTATAGGGATCGAACCGTCAAGAATTTTGATTTAAAATTCTTGACCTTCCTGCTCCCGCCTTCGTTCACTTCGTTCACTCCGGCGGGCAAGTAAGAGGCTAAATTTGACTTTGGGTCGTACAGGGATCGAACCTGTGACTTCCTGCTTAAGAGGCAGGCGCTCTACCGGCTGAGCTAACGACCCGCGTTTAAAAATCTAAAAACTTAAAAATATAAAAATAAGTTAAGAGGTTGTTTTTATATTTTTAGTGTTTTTAACGACTGCCCTCGGCAGGACTCGAACCTGCAGTCTTGACCTTAGAAGGGTCCTGCTTTATCCGGTTAAGCTACGAGGGCTTATTTAACAATTAACTTTTAACAGTTAACAATTAACTACTATTTTACATTAAAATCTTGAGTTTATCAACCCTATTTCTTCCTATGACACTTCTTGTGTATTTCTCGCAAACCCTTGTCTGTAACATGAGTATAAATTTGGGTGGTGGTAATATTGGCATGGCCAAGCATGGCTTGGACTGAACGAATATCTGCATCGTTGCGTAGCAGATCAGTGGCAAAACTGTGGCGGAGGCTATGTGGCGTGACAGTCTTGTTAATACCAGCTAGCATGGCATATTTTTTTACTATGCGTTGAATACTGCGAGGCGTTAGTCTATTGGCATTCATGTCTTTAACTTC
>JAUWOX010000134.1 GCA_030611905.1 bacterium | reverse complement strand
TTAATTGACAATAGATTCTTGCCTGAGATATGTAGAACCTAGGAGTACATTGATGCTCCTTTTTATTTTGACTAAATTGACGAATAAATATATTATTAGATTACAAGAAATTAATTTAGAAATATGATAAAAGCGATACTTTTTGATTTAGATGGTGTTCTCATAGAAACAGAATTAGAGACTTTTAAATTTTACCAGAAAAAATTTAAAGAAGCTGGTTTAGAATTAAAAGATGAAGATTTCAAGTATAAAGCTGGACGAAAATCACATGATTTTTTTAATAATGTCTTAAAGTCAGACGATCAAAAAAAAATTGATCCGGAAAAGCTATTATTAGAAAAGAGAAGACTTTTTAGTTCTCAAATTGACAAATATGCTAAAAAAATGCCAGGGGTTAGGAGTCTGTTAAATTTCATTAAAAGCAAAGAACTATTAATTGCTCTAGCTTCACAAAATGAATCTAGAATGATTAATTCAGCTTTGGATTGGCTTGATATAAAAAAATATTTTGATGTACTCTTATCTTTAGATGATATTCGAAGCAAAAAACCTAATCCAGAGATATATCAATTGGCTTGTAAAAAATTAGGGTTAAAACCCAAAGAATGCATGGTTGTTGAAGACTCTAAGGATGGTGTTGCGGCGGCAAAAAATGCAAAGATGTTTTGTATTGGATTATTTCATGATTATATGCCTAAAGATACTTTGGACGAGGCAGATATTATAATAAAATCCTTAGATGGCATAAAGAAAGTAATAAAAAAAAGGATTCCTATGAATCCTTAATTAAAAAGTGCTAAAAACGATACTTTTCATGCGATCTTAGCGCCTCATCGCTATCAAGTTCATCAATAATTATTGGTTCATCGCCGCTAGTGTTAAAGAAATGAGTGATCTTGCCCCAATTTTCTCTGAAATATCGCTGTTCAAAGGTCTGGGTGACTCGCCAGCGTTCCAGTGCTTCGTCGCCTGAGCGATAGGAATCCCGAAGGCCTAGTCTTTCAGCGCGAAGCTCTGGCAGAGCATGGAGATAAATAAGAGCGCTGAGCTCATCAAGATGAGCAATTCCAACTCCTTCTAGAGCAATAATTCCCTTTTGTCCATCATGAGGGTCGATCCTGATAGAGCCAGTTAGTTCTCCATGATCTTTGCGCGTATAACAGCGTCTTAAATGAAGACCCCTTCCTTCTTTTAATTCCTTTAAAGCCCACGTGAGCCATTCGTAATCCCACCAATGAGTTTGATTTTCTCGTGCCTTTCTTTCTGCTTCACTAATATTTGAAGCATGGAGCCAAAGTTTTCTTTCACGCGAACTAACCTTGAAAAAACTATCCAACCCCAGTTCATTGCAGCGTATTCCTAATCTTTGACAAAGCTTTTGTAGAAGTCTAAGAGTGCTGGTTTTTCCGGCGCCGGCTTGGCCAGTAATTCCGATAATAGCAATCGGACCATGACTATTATCTACTATTTCCTGAACAACTCTTCTTGCTATCATTCCGGTTTTTTGACGTTGTTCGTTGGTTATCACGGGCTTCCTCCTCTTGTCCTGGCTTGCTTTGTTTTCATATACTATCATATAAATAATATACTTCTTTATTTAATGTACTGTCAAGTAAGTTATCCACAATATAAACAGTTAATAGTGGCAGTTTTTTATTAGATGTTGTTTTTGATAAAAATATGCTAAAATAAGATATTCTAATCTAGCTCTTTCAAAACCCACCAGGAGGAGGGCAAAATGGCAAGCCAGGAATTTCCACACGTCAGTAACGACAAGCAAAATGATAGACCAGAAATTTCTGTTAATTTGATGACTGTGGGAAAACTTGATCCGAACAAGGGATTTGGACCTGATAATTCTCGTTTGTCTCTTTTTGAACGAAGACTTCATGATTTGATTTCGATTGCGGATAGATTCATAATTGAGGTTGTTGGTTTTTGTGGAGGCGTAGCAAATGATGAGGTAATCAGCGAGGTGAGAAGGATTATTCAATCGTTCCCATTTCCTATATCGGTTACTTTTGCTGACGGCATAGTTCTAGGAAGAAGAACCACTCTGGCAAAATCTCTGGCTCCGCTTTCTTTTTATTGGGATGATGATTGTGTTTTTATTCCAGATGCGTTGACAGTGATGGAATTTCTTTGGGACGGCTTGAAAAATAATCCCAATGTTGGAGCAGTAGGAATTAGATCGATGGAAGGACGAGGCGAAAAAGGTGAAATGGTTCACTGCAAACCACGGCCCGGTTTGGAGCCGTGTTGTACTCTGCCGCCCAATCCCCGCCTTGTTTCAGCAGAAGAAATTGTTAGTTATCAAGGTTCAGTGATTCCGGTTGGAATTCACGGCATGGGGTTGCTTACTTATACTGAATTGTTCCGCGACGTGGGTGGATTTTCTTCTTTTCTGCGAAACCAGGGCGAATGGGGTGCTTTGTTTGCTGAGATTTGGCGGCAATTGGGAATTCCTTGTCTTTATCTACTGCATCCAGAAATTATGTTCGATCATCAGCATGTTCAATCATCGCCTACTCGAACAATGGCTGGGAGATTTGCTGAATCTATCCTTTATATGATCTATTTGGCACGCCGTTATTCTCCAATTCCTTTGCAAGATCCGTTGTTTGATATCGGACGGGATAGATATCTTAAGGCGGTGGCAAAAACCTATGAGTTGTCTGACTTGGAATGGGTTAATGATTTTTGGATGAGATTGTTGATTTTTGTATCAAGAATGGACCACTATTGTTCTGATGATATTCCTCAGCTGGTAAACTGGCTTAGCGGTTTGGAGGAACTAGACGAAATAAATCTACGAGCAGAAGTACATCGGGCTTTGGAATACACCTTTGCTAATTTGGAAGCACTAAATGAATTTGGGTTGCGTCATGTTCTTTTCCCGCAAATCAAGGCTTTTGGAGAATTGACTGATTTGGATTTGATGGCCAGAATTTGGGAAGAAGCTCCGTCGCGAACAGAACGCTATCGTAGTCAAGTTAGTCGCTACCGTAGTTAAGTTAGTTTTGTCTGATCTTTTTTAAACAGCCACAAGGGCTGTTTTTTACTTGTTTAAAAATATCAATTAGTTATACTATTATAAATGAATTTTATTTAATGTTTGTAAGTTTATGTTAAAGGCTATTATTTTTGACATGGATGGCGTGATAACAGATACTGTTCCCCACCATTTTTCAGCATGGAAAAAAATGTTTAATGAAGAAGGGGTCGATTTTACTAGAAAATATTATGATCAAAAAGTGAATGGAATTCCTAGAAAAGAAGGTGTTTTGAATATCATGGGGAAAGATCTTTCTGAAAAGCGGCTAAAAGAATTAATGGAAAGAAAGCAAAAATATTATATTGACGAAGTTAATTCTAGTCCGCCAAAGGCTTTCCCTGGCTTTGTTAATC
>JAUWOX010000092.1 GCA_030611905.1 bacterium | reverse complement strand
ATAATAAAAATAATATTAAATCAGCATGGTTAAGAATTCTTGAAACTTTATTAGCATTGCGAAATATTATTTCGGAGACGCCGACTAATTTAAAAGAAGTATCATCTTGTTTGGTTTTGGCGCAAAGATTAAATAATGAATTTGATTTTTTTAAAAAAGAATATGAAATTCCCAATGATGTGGTTTCGGAAAATGATTTTTTAAGTAGAAAGAAAGAATATGATATTGAATATCAAAAATTACATAAGATTTTTGATAAAACTTCTAATGAAGAAATGGTCAAATATATTTTAATGGCTTTAAAGGACAAGGTATTGAAATATGAAATGTATGTTTCCAGTTTAAAAGTTAATTCTAAGGGTGATATGATAAAGATGTTAGAATTACGAGACGAGATAAAGATGTTGTTGGATGAATTAGAGATTTGGTTGGGAAAATGGGGCGGAGATAAAACTAGAGATGAGTGGGAGCATAAAAATAAGATTTGGCAGCAGGTAGCGGCTTATGACAAAATCTGGAAGGAATTCGTCGAAAAGTATGAAGACGATTTAGAATTCATAGAAGAGGAAAGAATTAGACATTTAATTATAGAGCCAGACGGAAGTGATCGTTTTGAATTCCCTTGGTGGTTTATGAATTAGTTCAGATTTTTAAATTTAGAATTTTAAATTGATGCTTGAGAAGATAATTCAAATTTTTAAGGTAAAGAATTTAAGGACAAAGATCTTGTTTACGCTTGGTCTCTTGATTGTTTTTAGATTCGCGGCACATATTCCAGTGCCAGGTGTTAATCTAGAAGGTTTGAAAAATTTTTTTGAAAGTAATCAAATTTTTGGTTTGTTGAATATGTTTACTGGTGGAGGTATGGAAAATTTTTCAGTAGTGGCTCTTGGCGTTGGTCCATATATTACTTCTTCTATTATTATGCAATTGTTGACAATGGTTGTTCCAGCTTTAGAAAAATTGCAAAAAGAAGAGGGCGAGGAAGGCAGAAAAAAGATAAATCAGATAACAAGATGGGCTACTGTTCCTTTGGCTATTTTACAATCTTATGCGATGATTTCTTTATTACAGAAGTCAGGTCAAAATATTTTGCCTAATATGGACATGTTTCAATTAGTTTCGACAATAATCACTTTGACGGCTGGTACTATATTTTTGATGTGGCTTGGGGAATTAATTACAGAGAAAGGGATTGGTAATGGTGTTTCCCTAATTATTTTTGCGGGTATAGTTTCTGGGATACCTCTAGCTTTGCAGCAAACATTGGTTGATTTCAATCAATCGAAGGTTATGGAGATAATAATTTTTGCAGTGGTAGCGATAGTTGTAATAGCTGGAATTGTTTTTATAACAGAAGGTCAGAGAAATATACCGGTTCAATATGCTCGGCGTGTTCGTGGTATGAAGATGTATGGTGGAACTGCAACTCATTTGCCTTTGCGAGTTAATCAAGCCGGAGTTATTCCAATTATTTTTGCCATGTCTATAATGTTATTGCCGGGAATGGTAGCTAATTTTTTAGTAAATGTTAATAATGATTTGATTAGAACGATTGCTAAAAATATTGCTGATTTGTTTAATAATCAATTGTTTTATGGAGCTTTATATTTTGTGATGGTTATTGCTTTTACTTATTTTTATACTTCAGTCACTTTTGATCCAAAGCAGATTTCAGAGCATTTGCAAAAACAGGGTGGTTTTGTTCCAGGAATTCGGCCAGGAAATCAGACCAGGGAATATTTGAGTAGGACGGTGAGTCGTATTACTTTGACTGGATCTTTGTTTCTGGGCTTAGTAGCAGTTTTGCCATTTGTCATGAAAGCATTTTTCGATATTCCTTCGTTGGTAATTGGTGGTACTGGTATTTTGATTGTGGTTAGCGTTGTGATTGAAACGGTTAAGCAGGTTGAATCAGAGATGGTGATGAGGGATTATGAAAGTTTTTATTAAATTGTGAATAAGTACGAATGTCTGCCGGCCACGAATATGACAAATAGTTTTTTTGAAGGCGGTAAGCCTTTTTTTATTTAAAGATATTTTATAAAAAAGTCTTGACAGGAATTTATAAGTCTGTTATTATGAAGATGATGATAAAAATTTTAGTAAAATTTGATAGGAATTTGAATCCAGTTCCAGCTGACTTTAGTGGGCTGTTTTGATTTTATTTTAAATATTTGAAATAAGAACAAGTCGGCTCACGAGAGTCGGTTTTTTGTTCTTTGAGAAAGCCCCGAGAGAGGGCAAGGGAGGGCGCGATGAGACGACGGCTAGCGTTATCTGTTAAATCGCTAGAACGCGATATGCTTTTTGCTACAAAGGAAGGATATCGGACAACGCATTGTCCAAAATGCTTAAAAGAAGGAATGCCAGTTTGGTGTAGGGATCGTTTTGTTTGTGTTTATTGTGGGTTTGTTATTGATGCAAGGATAGTAAAGGATTTATGTCAGGCGTTAGGTGATTTAAAGATTGCTGCTGTTGTTCATGAATGTGAAATTAGCGTTGCTTTTGTGAAGCAACATAGTGATGAGAGTGTTCAGATGATTATTGCTTTGATTAGTATGGTAGAAGAATTGTTGTCTGGTCATCGAAGGGGTAATTTTTCAGTGTCAGATTTAATGAACATGAAGAGGTTTTCTGTACGTATGAAGAAGGAGCTTCATTGATCTTTTAAAAAGAAGACTTGGTCTTCTTTTTTCTTGTTTAAATTGAGAGAGAATGATATAGTTTTATTAGTTGTTGGTTTATTAGTTAATTAGATTTTATGAAGAAACCATTATTAATTGTTTTTATTGGTCCGTCTGGATCAGGGAAGGGAACGCAGGCAAAAAAGATTTGTAAAGAGTTTGGATTTGATTATATTGAGACGGGTGAAATTTTAAGAAAGGAAGCAAAAAAAGATACAGAATTAGGTAGAAAGATTGACAAAATAATTCATGGGAAAAGTCAATTAGTTCCTGACGAGATTACTAAGGAGCTGGTTAAGAATATTTTAGTAGGTGAGCCAAAAGAAAAGACAGTTGTTTTGGATGGTTACCCAAGGACTTTGCAGCAGGTTCGTGATTTAGATGATATTATGAAAGAAATGCTAGGGGAAAGACAGTTGGTTGTTTTTGATATTCAGATTTCTGATGAAGAGGCAATGAAAAGATTGACGCGGAGAAGGATTTGCGAAAAGTGTAAGAATGCTTTGCCGGCTGATGCTAAAGATAAGTCTTGTCCGAAATGTGGTGGGAAATTAATTCATCGAGAGGATGATAGGCCAGACAAAATTAGAGAGAGATTAAAATGGGCTCATGAAAAAGTCTATCCTGCTATTGAAGAATATCGGGAGCGTGAGGTTTTAGAGGAGATTAATGGGGAGAGAAGTATTGAAACAGTGAATGAGGATACGCGAGGAAGAATGAAAAAAATTTTAAAGTCTAAGTTGTATTAAGATTTGAAATTCAAATTTATGGGTAAGATTATTATAAAAACAGACAAAGAGATTGATATTTTGCGAGAGGGTGGAGAGAGGCTAGCTAAGATTGTGAAAATTTTGAAAGATGAGATTGTTGATGGATATAGAACCGAGAAGCTTGATGATAGAGTGGAAGAATTGGCGAAAGAATTTGATGCGAGGCCGTCTTTTTATGGATATCGAGGTTATCCGGCTAAGGTTTGTTTGTCTTTAAATAATGAAGTGGTCCATTGTCCTCCGGGTGATCGAGTGATAAAGGATGGGGATTTAGTTAGTTTGGATTTTGGTTTAAAATATAAAGGACTATATACTGATCATGCGATAAGCTTTGGTGTAGGAAAAATTTCTGGAGAGGCCAAAAAATTGATAGAAGTAACTAAAGAATGTTTATACAAGGGAATTGATCAAATAAGGTCGGGAAATCATATTGGAGATATTGGTCAGGCAATTCAAAGACATGCTGAGAGTTTTGGATTTTCTTTGGTTAGAGATCTAACTGGGCATGGAGTTGGTCGGCAGGTACATGAGCCGCCGCAGATTTTTAATTTTGGTCGAGCAGGAATAGGGGCGGTAATGAAAGAAGGAATGGTTATTGCGATTGAACCCATGGTTAATGTTGGTACTTGGAAGATAAAACAGGGGAAGAACGGTTGGTCAATTACGACTGAAGATGGGGAATTGTCGGCTCATTTTGAACATACTATTGCTGTCGTAGAAAATGGGTATGAAATTTTAACTGAGGTCTAAATTTCTAATTTCTAATGTCTAATCAATTTCTAATTAGTAAATGTTTAACTAAAATTGTGAATTAGTTATTAGTTTATTGGTTAGAAATTAGCAATTGATAATTAGATATTCTATGAAGATTTTAGGGATTGATCATGGTTCAAAACACGTGGGTTTAGCGAAAGGTGATGATGAGAATAAAATAGCATTGCCTTTTTTGTCTTTGGAAAATGAAGGAATAGATAATTTGATTGGAGAATTGAGTGGAATAGTAAAGGATGAAGACATTGATGTCGTGGTGGTGGGTTATCCAATTAATTTGAAAGGCGGAAAGACGGAACAGACAAATAAAGTAGAGGTTTTTGTGGAGAAATTGAAAGTTGGTTTGAATTGCAAGGTGGTTTTGGAGGATGAGAGATTTTCTACAGTTGGGG
>JAUWOX010000044.1 GCA_030611905.1 bacterium | reverse complement strand
ATGGCAGCTAAAATATTCTTTAAAACAAAATGAAAAAAATTCTCTTAATTGGCAATCCCAATATTGGAAAAAGCGCTTTTTTTACTCGACTAACCGGCGTTGATGTTATAATTTCTAACTATCCAGGTACCACCGTTGAATACAAAAAAGGCAAAATGAAAATCAACAAGCAATTAACTAAAATTATTGACGTTCCTGGAATTTATACTTTGGAACCAACATGCAAAGCTGATAAAATAGCTACCAAGATGTTAAAACAAGGAAGCTTAATAATTAATGTCGTTGACGCAACAAACCTAGAAAGAAATCTATATCTTACTCTCCAATTATTAGAAAAAAACATCCCAGTAATTATGGCTCTCAATTTCTGGGACGAAGCCAAACACAAAGGGATAAAAATAGATTACAAAAAGCTAGCCAAGATTCTAGATATACCAATTATTCCTACAATTGCCATCAGCGGACAAGGAATCAAAGAACTAGTCTCTACATTTAAAAAAGCAAAAGCTCATCATTATCATTATGATAAATGGCACAAAATCGGACAAATAATCAAACAAGTTCAAAAAATTACTCCCAGAAAACATACTCTTTTTGAAAAATTAGAAGACTACAGCATAAAACCTCTAACCGGCATTCCTCTAGCAATCGTCGTTCTTGCGATCTCTTTCTGGATCGTCAGATTCATTGGCGAAAACTTAATTGACTATCTCTTTAACCCTTTATTCGATCTCTATTTACCCCTTGTTGAAAAACTAAGTCAAGTTCTTGGCTCCGGATTTCTCCACAATATTCTTATAGGAATAACTTTTAATGGACAAATCGATTTTATTCAATCAATGGGACTCTTAACTACTGGACTTTATGTCCCACTTGCCATGGTTCTTCCATATGTATTTGCTTTCTATTTAATACTAGGAGTTCTAGAAGACAGCGGCTATCTCCCTCGCCTCGCTACTCTATTTGACAACATTATGCATAAATTAGGAATGCACGGACTCGCTATTATTCCCATGCTCTTAAGTTTCGGCTGCAATGTTCCTGGAGCTCTATCAACTAGAATTCTTGAAACAAAAAGACAAAGATTTATTGCAACCACTCTCCTAGCTATCGCTATCCCTTGTATGGCCCAAATCGCTATGGTTACCGGACTACTCGGACAATATGGTCCCAAAGCTTTTTTTATAATCTTTATCACCCTCCTACTCGTTTGGATTATTCTGGGATTAATTATACATAAACTAATCAAAGGAACCACGCCAGAAACCTTCATGGAAATATCACCTTATCGCTTTCCTCACTTCAAAACATTAGCAAAAAAACTATGGATGAGAATGCGTGGCTTCCTAACCGAAGCAATCCCCTTTGTTTTTTTAGGAGTCTTACTGGTCAACATACTCTATATCCTCGGAATAATAGACTTTCTTAGCATAATTACCGCACCTATAGTTACCCATATCCTTGGATTACCCAAAGAAGCAGTTGCCTCATTAGTAGCCGGCTTTCTTAGAAAAGACGTTGCAATTGGCATGCTTCTCCCCCTAAACCTAAATATGAAACAACTCATTATTGCTAGCATAGTCTTAACAATGTATTTCCCATGCATTGGCACTTTTATAGTTCTTTTTAAAGAACTAGGAATAAAAGATTTAGCCAAGTCAACAGCAATAATGATCTTTTCCTCTCTTGTAGTTGGAGGATTGCTCAATTTGATTCTTTAATAATTATCAAATGAATATTTATCAACAAGGTCTAGAAAAATATCCAGCCAAGACAATCCTTATTGAAAATTTTTTTCTAGTAACTTGAACTATTATTGGAACAATTACCTGCTAGCTTTTCAAACCATTAATTGCTTGGCTCTATTTAGCTTTTGCTATAATTATGATTTTCATAATACTTAGAAAGCTTCTCTGTACTAATTGCTATTATTACAACAAGTCCTGCCATGTTGGCTGGGGTAAATTCACTGCCTTACTCTTCAAAAAAGGAGACATAAAAAATTTCAACAATATCGGCCAAACCCTTGCTCCCCTAACGTACTTCGCTTTAATTTTAATTCCACTCATTTTAATTATTATTTTACTTATCCAAGAATTTACTATTTATAAAATAATCTTATTAATTTTATTAATTCTACTCTTCCTTTTCAGTGGTCTCATTACTAGAAAAAAATCATGTACTAAATGCAAAATGAGACTATATTGCAAAGGCTGCGCAGCAAAAATTAAACAATGATAATAAAAAATTCCCAACAACTCGCCACCACCCCCAAAAAAAAACAAACTCTAGAAATACTCGAATCTGGAATCAAATCTGTTCTCCCCCGCCATCTAGTTAAAAAATCAACTAGCTTTGATTCCAATAAAAAAATCCTAGCTATCAACAATGACCAATATAATATTAAAGGCCGTATTTTTATTATTGGCGGCGGAAAAGCCTCCGGCGCCATGGCCGAAGAATTAGAAAAAATTATTGGCCAACAAAATATTACTGCTGGTATTATCAATTGCAAAGACAATAATTATAAAACAGAAAAAATTAAAATAATTCAAGCCGGTCATCCAACTCCAGACGAAAAGGGCCTTCAAGGCGTCCGACAAATGCTCGCCCTTAAGGATAAATATAATATCAATCAAAACGATATTATAATTACATTAATCTCTGGCGGCGGATCCGCCCTGCTCCCCTACCCCGATGAAAATATAACTCTACAAGACAAACAAAAAATTAATAATTTATTATTAAAAAGCGGCGCAGAAATCGAAGAAATAAATAATGTCCGCAAAAAAATATCAAAAATTAAAGGCGGAAAACTTGGCCAATATTTCGCTCCAACCACTATTATTTCTCTAATTATTTCTGATGTCATTGGTAATGATCCAAAAAATATTGCCTCTGGACCAACCACACCAGATATAACTACAAATCAAGACGCTTTAAAAATTCTAGAAAAATACAACCTAACATCAACAACTCCCAAAGCAATTATTGAACATCTAAATACACAACAAAAAATTATCAAAGAATTGAACAACTGCCATAATTATATAATCGGAAATAACAAAATGGCTCTCCAAGCCATGTTCAATCAAGCCAAAAAATTAAGTTTAAATCCAACCATCATCACTTCGAAACTCAAAGGCAATCCAGAACAACAAGCTCAAAAAATCGCCCAAGAAATTGCTAATAATAAATATTCTAAATTTAACGCTTTAATTCTCGGCGGCGAAACTACTCCCAAACTTCCACCTAAACACGGCCAAGGCGGCCGCAACATGCACTATATCGCTGCTTCTATTTTAGCTCTAAAAGATTATTCTAAAAACTGGACCCTGACCAGTATATCAACAGATGGCTCTGATTTCCTAAAAGAAACAGCTGGCGCTATTGCTGATAATGGTACTATAAAAATTATTCAGAAAAAAAATCTCGATCTTCAATCAAATCTAGATAATTTTGATACTTACAACCTATTCAAAAAAATAGACAATTCCCTAATTATTACCGGACCAACAAAAACTAATGTCGGAGATATTCTTGTCTATCTTCTGTAAATCTCTTAACGCCAAATAAACATTTGCTAATATATTTTAAAGCCCTGTGCCTCGGCAGATCATTCCACTCCCACCCCCAACATCCCTCCCCGTCTCGATTCTGAGACACACAAGGCAAAGCAATGGAATGATAGGTAATTCATTCGAATTACCCAGGGCACTTTTTACTAAATTTATAGCCACATGAGAACCAAATACTGCTTAAGACGCTCCTTTTCCAAGCGATTCAATATCGCTTTTTTCTTTCTCAAAATATAATATAAATATTTTATTTATAAAAATATCAAAAAATATTGACATTATATTAATTTTTTGCTAATAATAAAGGCGCACTTTCAATCCATAAACATCTTAAAAAAGCAGAAAAACCCCAAGAAGAACAAAGGAGAGAAGCATGGATGACCCTACCATTATCATCATAGGAATCCTCATCAGCTTAACCGTCATGGCAGGACTAATAACGATTTTAGAACACCACCTAGACGAAGAATATGACGCTACAGTCTTTGACCTGGCCAATCTCCTATGGGCTGCAGTAGGCTGGATTATGATTATTATTACTCTCTTCTACAGCGGCAATCCAGAGAGTTTCTTCCCTATTGCATGTATAATAGGAGCAATTCTTGTATGGTTAATTGTCCTGATACGCAACATTCAAGAAACTAATTGGATATCAGGATTCTTCTGCACTCTAGCCCAGCTAATCATTGGAGCTTTAATCGCCTTATTCTTTTTATGGCTTATGTTCAAAACCGCAAAAGAAGAAAAAACATAAGGAACAGAGACATAAAAACAACATAGTCAATACCACTCGTTCCATTGCCCCTTGTAATCTCTCTCAATAATGACACTTTTTCAAGCGATTCAATATCGCTTTTTTCTTTCTCAGAAATCTGTTAAACTAACAATAAATAATCATAGTTAACCATGAAAAAACGACCCCGCGTCGGCATCGGCGTTATGATCCAAAATAAAAAAGGCCAGATTCTTCTCGGCCTTCGTCAAGGCTCTCACGGCGCTGGAGAATGGTGCTTTCCAGGAGGCCATCTTGAATTTGGCGAAACTATTTTCCAAACAGCCAAACGCGAAACTAAAGAAGAAACAGGACTCATCATCAACAAATTTGAATTAATTTCCGTAGCTGATGAGATGCGTTATATAAAATCAGATGGCAAGCATTATTTAAATCTTGGCATTAAAGCCCAATACGAACGAGGAAAACCAAAAATAATGGAACCAAACAAATGCAAGCAATGGAAATGGTTCGATCTTAACAAGCTTCCTTCTAAAATATTCGAAGGCACTGAATTAACTCTCAAAAATTTCAAAGCCAAAAAAATATACAAAAAAAACCGCTCTTATTGAACGGCTATTCCAATGAACAAACATCTTCACCCGGACTAATGCCATGTTTTAATAATGCTGCCGGAACACCTTCATATCTTACAGCTCGATAATAATTAAACAGCCTCCATCTGTCGTCTGAACATGTTCCAGTAAATGACCGATAAGCATCTTGCGGAATTCCAACAACAAGAAGATACATTAAGAACAAACATACAGAAAAAAGAATCAACCTTTTCATGACATTCCTCCTTTGGCCATGCCGATTTCTACAACAACTAATTATAATCCATATCTAGATTTTGTCAAGCCAGAATAATAAATAACAAAAAGACGAGAATCATCTCGCCTTTTTTATTCGTAAATTTATTAGCGCAAATTAGAGGTAAATTAGCGCCTATTAGTGATTTACAACCCTATCCCAAACCAATACTTCTTCTTCGGAAACTTAGTAAAATAACTCACTACAAATCTATTTTTCTTCTTCTTATGCTTAATCTTTGCCTTTTTCCAAACATCACTCATATTATCCCAATTTGATTTTTTAGTCTTGTATTTCAAATAAAGATTTGCTTTTTTAGCTAATTTATTTCTCTTCTTCAAATTCTTAAACAATTTCTTGGTGTATTTAAAGGTTACTCTAACTCGGAATGTCTGTTTTTTCTTCTTTTTCTTTTTTACTTTGTATTTTCTTAGATTAGTAGTTAGTTTCCAATATCTCTTTAGAGTATTCTTTTTTTTCTTTCTCCATTTTGGAGGATACTTATTAAACTTATTCCACTTCATCCAGTATTTGTTGTTTTTGGTTAACTTGTTGGGAAGTTTTTTGAAATAGATGGTTAGAGCTTGGCCTGAGAGAGATTGCTTGTTAAGAGCGGATTTAAGAATAAACTGCTCACCCTGTTTAAGACGCTGCTCATCCCCTTGTCGCTGTTCTTCTGCGCTTAAAGTATATTTCCAAACTCTAGTACTAATCAATGAATCATAATAAAACCCACCGGCATAAATAGAACCATCTGAAGCTTGAATAAGTGAACTAATCCTAGCTCCATTTAAACTACCTGTCATATCTGTCCAAGAACCTGAAGAATATTTCCAGACTCGAGCACTAACAAGACCATTACCATGATAACCTCCCGCATAAATAGAACCATCAATAACTTGGATCAATGAAAAAACCCTGCTCCCACGTACGCTTAAATCGCCAGTTATATCAGTCCAAACATCTCCTGAATATTTCCAAACTCGAGCATAATAAGAAAAATCTCCATAATAATCATTATAACTACCACCCGCATAAATTAAACCATCAGAAGCCTGAATCAAAGTATCAACACTACTCCCAATTAAATCACCAGTTATATCAGTCCATACACCATTGCTATATTTCCAAATACCTGCAGTAAGTCCCCCAGTGGCAATGCCACCAACATAAATTGAACCATCAGAAGCCTGAATCAAAGTATCAACACCACTCCCAATTAAATCATCAGTTATATCAGTCCAAACATCTCCTGAATATTTCCAGACTCGAGCACTAACAGGACCACTACCATTATAACCTCCCGCATAAATAGAACCATCAATAGCTTGGATCAATGAAGAAACCCTAGTCCCACTTAAATCGCCCGTCATATTAGTCCAAACATCTTCTGAATATTTCCACACCGTTGCGAAAGGACATCCACCACCAGGACAACCTTCAAAATTTCCCCCAGCATAAATTGAACCATCGATAGCTTGGATAAGAGAATAAACTCTCTCTCCAAATAACGAACCAGTTATATTCTCCCAAGATCCAGCAGAATACTTATATACCCTAGCATAAGTATTCTCACCAGAACCATAATAACCACCAGCATAAATAGAACCATCAGAAGCCTGCAGTAATGAATCAATCCTACCCTCCAACACTGACAACGAACCACTCTCATCCGTCCACCCAGCAAAACTCGTCTTAACAAATCCAAAACTCCCCAAACACATCACAAATACACCAACAACCACTCCCAAAATCAACCTACGATAAATTTTTTTCATTTTGTTTTTAATTTATTTTTTAAATAAAACCTTTAACTTTAAACTAACTCTATTATACCCCCCCCCCTAACTACTCTTGGCAAATCATTTATCCACACAAACAAAAAGACGAGAATCATCTCGCCTTTTTTATATTTTTAGGTGTTTAAATTTTTACACCTACATCATCGGCATTCCACCACCACCCGGCATTCCCATACCACCAGGCATAGCAGGAGCAGCACCAGCACCCTTATCATCCTTTTCTGGTAAATCAGCAACAGCCACTTCAGTTGTTAATATCATACTAGCTGCAGAAGCCGCATTTTGCAAAGCTGATCTAGTTACTTTAACTGGATCAATAATGCCAGAATCAATTAAATCCTCATATTTTCCAGTAGCCGCATTATAACCCTTATTTCCAGATAGAAATTTAACTTTTTCAACAATAATCGAACCTTCTTTACCAGCATTCATGGCAATTTGTTTTAATGGCTCAACCAAGGCTTTTCTTAAAATCTTAACGCCTGTCATTTCATCTAAATCTGAAGTCTTAACATTGTCTAGGACTGATAAAGTTCTAATCAAAGCCACACCGCCTCCAACTACAATTCCTTCTTCAACTGCCGCACGAGTAGCCGCTAAAGCATCCTCTACACGATGTTGCTTTTCTTTTTGTTCAACTTCAGTAGCTGCACCAACTTTAATCACTGCTACACCACCAGTTAATTTAGCTAATCTTTCTTCAAATTTTTCTTTATCAAAATCAGAATCAACTTTTTTTAATTCATTTTTAATCTGCTCAATTCTTGCTTCAATCATTTTCTTTTCACCTTTACCGCCAACAATAGTAGTATTTTCTTTACCAGCTACAACCTTTGAAGCACTACCTAATCTTATTGCTGGTTTATCTGGACTAACAGTATTGAATTCTGCTTCTTGATTATCAGTCCACACGAATTGTTCAGCTTTAGCCCCTTCTAATTTCACACCCAATTCTTCACTAACCACCTTGGCTCCAGTCAAAATAGCAATATCTTC
>JAUWOX010000153.1 GCA_030611905.1 bacterium | reverse complement strand
AGAATCTTTCAAATCAGAAAAAAAGCCAAGACCAGAGAGAAAGAGCTTTTAGTTTAACTAATAAGTTATTAAATACAAAAACAGAGCTTCAACACTCTGTTTTTTATTAATAGCAAACAGATTTATTCATTAATTTTCCTTTGGCCGATACTGCAATGCTTCAGCAACATGTTTGGAATCAATATTTTCCACACTTTCCAAATCAGCAATGGTTCGTGAAATCTTTAGAATTCTATTATAGCCCCGAGCTGATAAATGCAGTTGGTTAACTGCGTTTTTCAACAATTCCTGCGAAGTTTGATCAATCTGGCAAAATTTTCTCATTTCCTGCTGTCCCATTTCAGAATTACAGGTAATATTTAAATCTTTAAATTTTGACTCCTGCACTTCGCGCGCTTTTTGTACTCGTTCACGAACCTGTTCAGACGCTTCAGCCAAGCTTTCATCAACCAATTTCTCATATTTAACCTTGGGAACATCAATATGGAGGTCTATTCTGTCCATCATCGGACCAGAAATCCTTTTTTGATATCTAGTTATTTCAATTGGCGTGCAAGTGCAGTCCTTGTCATTACTCATATAATAGCCGCAAGAACATGGATTCATAGAAGCAACCAAGCAAAATTTAGCTGGGAAAGTTAAAGTCTGCTGCGCTCTTGAAATTTGAATAATAGAGTCTTCCAAAGGTTGACGTAAATTATCCAGGATTTTTCTATCAAATTCAGGCAATTCATCCAAAAACAAAACTCCGCGATGCGCCAAACTTATTTCTCCTGGCCTTGGCCAAGCTCCACCGCCAACTAAGCTTACACCTGAAGCAGTATGATGTGGCGAGCGAAACGGTCTCAATTTAATCAATGAAGTGCCAGAAGAAAGCAGACCAGCAATTGAATAAATCTTAGTCACTTCCAAAGCTTCATTAACAGTCATTTTAGGCAAAATCGTTGGCAATGTCCGCGCTAGCAGAGTTTTGCCAGATCCAGGCGGACCAGAAAACAGGATATTGTGAGCCCCAGCAGCAGCAATCTCCAGAGCTCTTTTAGCATGCTCCTGACCCTTGATATAGGCCATATCGTATTTTGAAACAATATTACTATCCTCAAGCTTGGTCAGTCCTTCAGATCGAGTTGGAACAATCACTTCACTGCCTCGCAGATGATTGATTAACTGTTCCAAAGATCTAACCGGGAAAATTTCAATACCAGGAATTAAACTGCCCTCTTTAATATCGCATTCTGGCAAAAACAACTTTTTAAAACCTTTTTCCCGCACCATTGTTGCCACAGAAATTATTCCATTAACATGTCGGACTTCGCCTTCCAAAGATAATTCGCCAATAAATATCTTATCTTTTTCATCAAAGTTCAAATGTCCCTGCGCTCCTAAGATTGACAAAGCCATGGGCAAATCAAAAGCCGGCCCTTCTTTACGAAGATCAGCCGGCGCCAGGTTAACAGTTATCCTCTTGGAAGGAAAACTAAGACCGCTATTTTTTATTGCTGAACGCACACGAGCCCTTGATTCTTGGATAGCCTTATCGGGCAGACCAACTACATCAAAAATAGGCCGAATACTTTTTGTAAATATATCCGCTTCAATTTGAATAGGATAACAATCCAATCCAATAACCGAAGCGCTGAAAACCCTCCCAGGCATTATTTTAAATTAATTTTGAATTTTAAAAATAGTATTCTAATTCAATTTCGAAATTCGAATTTCAGAATTACTCACTAATATTCCAATTTAGTCTTTGTTTCTTTCGGTTTCTCGCTCCTCACTTTTTTAAACTCCAACCAAATCAAGATTATGATTCCAATTACAATATAAACATCAGCTAGGTTAAAAACGCTGTAATCAAAAAGATGAAAATAATCGACTACAAAACCACGAGCAACTCGATCAATTATATTGGAAACCGCTCCTGTGATCACTAGTGTTAAGCCTAATAATATTGGAAGGTTTCCTTGCTTCAACTCTTTTTGAAACTTCTGCAATAAAAAATACAAGATCAAAACGACAACAATATAAAAAATCACCTTTGGCATGGGTAAACCAAAAGCAACCCCTTCATTACTAAAGACAGCAATGCCAAACCATCTTTCAAAAACAAAATAACCCTTTTCAGGAACGAAATTAACCACCAACCATTTAATTAACTGATCAACACCCAATAATGCTAATCCTATAAAAACCAGATAGAGAATTTTAGATTTGTTTTTCATTTTTATTTATGTTTAATTTTTTTAACACATTTTAAACAATATTTTGCTGCCGGCCTGGCCTCTAATCTTTTTCCGCTAATCTCTGTTCTGCATTCAACACATTTTCCATAATTATCATCTTTAATTCTATCCAGCGCCTGACTAACATCTCGAAGTTGTAGCTCTAAGTTTCCTTCCACTGAAATATTGCTGTCATAGAGAGCTTCCTCTGCTGCTTCAGCCGAATCATCAAAAATAGGGTCGCCAAAATCTTTATACTTAGCATTGTAATCATATTTCACATTGGGGTCCTTAGTGGCAATGCCGCTCAAGGTTTTTTTAAGGCGCTCTTGTTCTTTTTCTAGTTTTTCTTTGTTTTTTTGGATTAAATCCCTTTGCATAGTTTTGTAAATAAATGTTATTACTATTTATTTTCTATTTCTTTTTTCCTAATTATCAAACCAATCACTCCTAATATTAATAATACTAAACTTGTTAAATGCGCGCTAGTTAAAACATATTCTCCTTGATATAAAATAAATCCCGGTTCTCTCCAGAATTCAATCATGAATCTCGCTCCAAACTGCAAAATCATTCCCCAGAAAAAGATCAAACCATCAAACTTC
>JAUWOX010000076.1 GCA_030611905.1 bacterium | reverse complement strand
TGTCGCTTCCGGGGTGTTAAGAGTGGCTAATTGTTTTAAGGGGGTTTTGGATCCATAATATTCAACTAAAAGATCTTCTATCAATGCCGTTTGAGCTCGCCCTGTTTTAAGTTTTTTTAGCTCGTCCTGTAAGTAATTGATTGATTCTTCCATCTGTTTTTTTGCTTGGGCGATAGTATCTTGCATAGATTTAAAATTAAATAATAAAACGCTAAAATATTTTATTCTTGTATTTTTATAACTCCAGTATATATATTTTTTGGAGCCTGGTCGTCAATAGCGATATCTCTTATTTGATTATTGGTGATCTTCTTTACTTCCCAGTCCTTTCCTCCATTTATTGTTTTATACATATTGGTTTCAGTGCCTAAATATATACTTTTTGTCTTTTTGGGATTAATTGCCAAAGACATATATTCATATCTGCTTTCTTCAATAAGCGCCTCTATTTTTTTCCATGACTTGCCCTGGTTGGTTGATTTCAGTAATCCAAAATTGGAACCAAGATAAACTATCTTGTCATCTTTGGGATCAAAAACAATACTGTAAGTCTCATCGGCTCCAGTAAATTCTTCTAGGCCTGGTTCTAAATCCTTCCAAGTCTTTCCTCCATCTATGGTTTTGTAAACGTAACGACCCAAAACTGAAACAAGCATTGTCCTAGAATCTTGCGCACTCATGGCGATTGTTTCAATGGGGCCTTCAAACCAATTAGCGGCTATCCAGCTCTTGCCTCGATCAGTGCTTTTTAGAAACGCGCCAGTGCTTAGTCCTGCGTAAACTATTTTTGGATCATAATGATCAATTACTATTTTTTTAACTTTTTGTTTGGCATGAGTTTCTGAATAAACTTCAATAAATTCATTTCCACCATCGGTGCTCTTAAAAATCTTTCCTAAATCCCCCATTTTTCCTCCGACATAAACAATGTTGCTGTCCTTTGGATCGATAGCTATGGTGTAAAAAATGCCCTGTTTTAAGGAAGTTTCTTCCCATACGTCAGCCCCGTTTTGGCTGCGAAAGATTCCTTTTTCTATGGTTCCAATAAAAACATTGTTGGAACTTTCTGGATCAACCGCAACGCTCAAGACGTCAAGCCCGGCAATTGATTTTTTTTCGCCTAATTGTGTTTTTTGCTCCCAATTTTCTCCCGCGTCTGAACTTTTAAAAATTGAAATGTCCTTAGGAGCACGAGAGCAGGAAAAACCCGCGAGGATCATTATTGTTAAGATTAAAATGAGGGTTAGTTTTCTTTTCATAATATTTATGTTTTTAAAAAAAAGTTTTCTAAAGCAATTTTTTCGTTAACAAATGGAATTTGTTGATTTAAATTTTTCAGATAATCTATAAAATCAATAATTTTTTTACTAGAATATTTTGCAGAAATCTGCTTAAGTTCTGGTAAATTGGCTTGATTGAGAACTAGATCATGATTACTGGATTTGATTAATAATAAATCACGGAACCACGAAAGCCAAATATTTATTGTTTTATTAAGATCTTGTTTGAAAATTTTTTCTACAAACAGAAATTGAGTGTTAATGTCTGACTGCAATAAGCGATTAAAATTTGATAAAAATTTTCGGCGATTTAATAACGCTTTTTTGTTTTGAACGAGAGCCAGAGCAATTCCTGGGCGGCCGCAGGACAAAGTTAAGATTTGTTCTTTTTCTTTTGGAGTTAGATTGAATTCCTGAATTAAATTATTTATTTGTTTTTGAGTGACTAAATTGAAATTATAAATAATACAGCGAGAGGTAATGGTTGGAATTATTTTTTCTTTGTTTTGAGTGATAAGAATTAAGATTGTATTTCGAACTGGTTCTTCCAGCGTTTTTAGTAAAGCGTTAGCGGCTTCTTGAGTAATAAGAGCGGCATCATTAATTATGGCTATCTTGTATTTAGATTGAGAAGACAATTGGAGCTTATGCTGAAGATCGCGAATTTCTTCTATTTTGATGGGGGAATTTTTGTCTAGGATGTGAAGATCGTTATCAGAACATTGAAGGTCTTGGGCGAATTTTAAAGCTAAGGTCTTTTTGCCTAAATTCGAGGGACCAGAAAACAAATAAGCATGGAAGATTTGATCTTTTTCTATGCTTTTTTTGAGTATATTAACAATTCTTTCATTGCCAATGAATTTCATATATTTCTATTATAATTTAGCATATATTGAGGTAACGGGAAAGAGGAAATGAGTAAAAGAAAAATCTTGTTTATTAGACACTGTGTATATTTAACGGCTATTATCGTCGATAGTAGCCGTTCAATGTCTATTTTTGGCTTGACCAAGACAAAATATTTAGGCTTATTTAAGCATTTTCTAAATAAAAAGACGAAGTCTATGCTTCGTTTTGTTCAAAAAGTACGTTAAAGTTGTCTCTTATGTTTATTGTGGATACAGAAGTGGCTCATTGCATGCACTCAGCACTTTCAGACAATGAGAACAATAAGCAATTTAACGATTGCTTTCTCTATTTCGAGCGAGCCTATTGTTGCAGTCAGGACTGATTTGAGTTCTCCTTCGCGGTGAGGACAGGCTAGAAAAGCTTGAAGGCGTGACACTGGTGTTTCATCACAAAGAGTAAGTGATTTATTTTTGATTTAAAAATATCTGCAAGGTCTCTTGGGCGCATTTTTGCCAGGAAAAGCGCTTAATTTGTTCAAAACCCTTTTGTATTAGTTCTTGGCGGAGCTGCTGATCTCCAAGTCCCTGTTTAATTTTTTCCGCCATTTCATCAATATTGTCAGGATTAAATAAAAGAGCGGCATCGCCAACAATCTCTGGAATAGAAGCGGCGTTGGAAGCAGCAACTGGAATACCGCATGCCATGGCTTCTAGGGGCGGAATGCCAAAACCTTCATATTTTGATGGAAAAACAAATAATTTGGCGCCATTCATTAAGTAAGGCAGATCTTCAGAATCAGTCCAGCCAAGTTCAATAATTTTATGACCAAGATTTTGCTCACTAATTTCTTGACAGATTGTGTCATAGCCTGTTTCTGGCTGGCCAGCTAAGACTAGCTTGTAATCTTCAAATTTTGGATCGATGATTATCTTTTTGAAAGATTTGATTAAGTTCGGAATATTTTTTTTGAAATTTAAACGACCTATAAAAAGAATATACTTTTTAGGCAGATTGTATTTTTCTTTAATTTGATTAATTTTTTCTTGATTTTTTATAGGCTTGAATTCTTTGCTGTCAAAGCCCAGATAAACAACCTTAATTCTTTCTGGTTCAATATGGCAAAGTTCGATCATTTCTCTTTTAGAAAATTCTGAAATAGTGATAATAGTAGAAGCTTTTTTGATAGCCCGATTAAGACCAAAATTGTGATATTTAAGTTCTAGGCCGGAATAAAGATGCGGGAAGCGACGAAAACCAATGTCATGAATAGTAGTGATTGTTTTTTGAGGAGAAATTAATGGAATAATATGCGCAGGAACAAAAAGAAGATCAGGAGGATTTTTTTTCATTTCATACGATAAGCGAAGCATGGTCCATAGAAATTTTGGCGGCCATGATAAAACTTTATTTGTAAAATTTTGAGGCAAGTCTGATAATCGGCCGTAAGGATTATTGAAAGTATACAAAAAATACTGATTGTCTTTATCCAGTTGACTTAATTCTAAAAGAAGATTATAAGAATACCATTCGGTTCCGGTCTTTACTTTTTTATTAGCGCGAGAGGCGTCTATGCCTATTATCATTGTTAAAACTTAAAAAACTAAAACTATAAAAATATTATTCGTGTTTTTTAGATTTTTAAAACTGACGACGCTCTGGCCGCGGCTTTTTTTCTGATTTAAAATCTGGTATAGGCATGGTGATTTTTAAACCCTGATCGGTTACTTCGACTTTGTCTGCGGCGAGGATTTTGAGATTCGTGGCTAAATTTGCAAAAAGCTGCCAATCATTATTTTGACGACATTTCTCCAATGCATTTTCCGTTTTCTGCCATACTGGATTTAAATTAAGACCTGACATTTTTTCTGGAAAAATGATTTTAAGACTCCTGGCTTGATATGATGAAGTCATCATTTCTTCTAATCTGCCTTTCATTCCCTTCCAAGCTTGATCGTTCAAATCAAGCTCTGGGACTCTGTCTGTAAAAAGAATCTTAAGACGCATGGCTTGATTTGTAAAATTCCACCAATCATTATCGCGATAACTTTCTAATTTATTCGTCATTCCCTGCCAGGCTGAATCATTCAAATTAAGTTCTGATGCTTTATTTGGAAAGAGAATTTTAAGACTCATAGCTTGATACGCAAAACTCCACCAGTTATCATTCTGGCGGTAACTTTCTAATTCATCTTTCATTCCCTGCCAGGCTTAATCATTCAAATCAAGCTCTGAAACTCTGTCTGGGAAAAGGATTTTAAGATGCATGGCTTGATCTGCAAAATCCCACCAATTATCATTACGATAACTTTCTAGTCTATCTTTCATTCCCTGCCAGTCAGTCTCTGATATCTCTGTTTCAGGATCAAATTTAAGTTCGGGTTTAGCTTTTTCTTGTTCCAAGCTCAAATCCTGAAGCTTAAGATCTTCGTCTGGCGATTTGCGCTCAAAATGTTTTCTTATTCCCATGGTGTTAGCTTTTTAGGTGATTAGCTTATTAGAATTGTCGCCGCTCTGGCCGCGGCTTTTTTTCTGATTTAAAAGATTCTGGGGGACGCATGGTGATTTCTAAACCTTGATCTGTTACTTTAATTTTATCTGCAGCCATGATTTTCATACGCCTGGCTTGAATGGCAAAGTCCTCCCACCAGTTACTATTTCGATTTGCTTCTAATTCTTGTTTCATTTTCTGCCAAGCTTTATTGTCAATCTTTAGATCAGAAGACTTGTCAGGGGATAGGATTTTCATGGACATGGCTTGATCGGCAAAGAGCCGCCAGTTGCTATTTCGATAGTTTTCTAATTTCTGCTTCATTCCCTGCCAGGCTTGATCATCAATGTTCAATTCAGAAGATTTGTCAGGGGATAGAATTTTCATGGACATGGCTAGAGCGGCAAAGTCCCACCAGTCGCTATTTCGATAGTTTTCTAATTTCTGCTTCATTCCCTGCCAGGCTGATTCAGTAATTTCAGTTTCTGGGTCAAACTTAAGTTCAGGAGTTTCTTCTTGTTTCAGACTTAAATCCTGAAGCTTGAGATTTTCATCTGGTGGTTTTTTTTCAAAATGTTTTCGAATGCCCATAAGATTTATTAAAAGTTTTTTCTCTCTGGCCGTGGTTTTTTTTCTGATTTAAAAGATTCTGGAGGAAGCATGGTGATTTCCACGCCCGGATCTGGTATTTCTACCTTGTGTGGGGCGTGGGTTTTAATAGACATAGCGAGATCGGCCAAGCGATCC
>JAUWOX010000104.1 GCA_030611905.1 bacterium | reverse complement strand
GGAAGCCGAATTGCTTTTACGTCATATAGGGAAGAAAATGATGAAAATGCAGAAATTTATGTTATGAATGCTGATGGTACTAATCAAAGAAATTTAACTAACGATTCTACTCGTGATTATTTTCCTACTTGGTCTCCTGATGGAAGCAAAATTGCGTTTGCTTCGTGTAGGGGTGGAAGTGAAGAAATTTATGTTATGAATGCTGATGGTACTAATCAAAGAAATTTAACTAATAATCCTGGTTGGGATAGTTTTCCAGCATGGTCTCCTGATGGAAGCCAAATTGTTTTTGAATCAAGCAGGGATGGGAACGGGGAGATTTATGTCATGAATGCTGATGGTACCAATCAAAGAAGATTGACTGATACGTTTGGTAATGAGGGTGCTTCTTATTGGTCTCCTGATGGCAGACAAATTGTTTTTGATTCAAGCAGGGATGGAAATAGTGAGATTTATGTTATGAATGCTGATGGTACTAATCAAAGAAATTTAACTAATAATCCTGGTTCGGATGGTTCTCCAGCATGGTCTCCTGACGGAAGCCAAATCGTTTTTGGATCAGGCGAATCTGGAAGCTTAAAAATTTATGTTATGAATGCTGACGGAAGTAATATAAGAAAATTCGATTTTTATGGTACGCCTCATGACTGGTCATTTTGAAATAGTGTAGGTAAATAAGAGTTCATTTATAGAGATAGCGATAGCTATCTTTTTTATTTCCCCTTGATTTTTTTATAGGGAAATGGTATAAGGTTAGTAGTTCTTTTAAAACAAATTGGTGGCTGGGTTGCTGCTGCAGGAGGAAAGAGATGGGCGAAAAGACTTTTTTGGATAGGCATCCTCATTGGGTGGGGCTTTTAGGTTCGGTTTTATGTTATGGAATTTCTTTTTGTGTTATGTATTTTGTCTTTGAGATGGTGTTGTTTAGTAGTTTGGGGATGTCAATTTTTGGTGCGCTTGGTGTGGGTTTGTTTGGTTATATAGCTAAGTTAATTTTTTGGGGAGACGAGGGGATGGTTGTTAGTACGCGTCAGCGAGTTACTAGATTTATTATTTCTTTTGTTGTCTGGGTGGTATTTTCAGGAGTTTTGATTTTGTTTGATATAGCAATTCTCAAAGCTGTTTTTATACCATTGGTCGTTGCGGTTATTGGGGTTGCTTTTTTTGGTCTGTGTGCTGCCAGTGCGGCGGGAAAGGATAGTAGTGGTGAGGTTGATCCAATGGATTATGTTGGATAAAAAAAGAGAAAGAGAGATAAAATCAGCTCTAGCAAGGAAGGAGGGCACAAGATGAAAGGAAAAACGTTTTTGATTGTATTGGCAGTTGTCATTGCTTGGTCAGGATTTAGTATTGGTTTGATGCAGTGGACTGATCTTTGGGAACATTTTTTCAAAATTTCTTCTTGGTGGGCTTGGATAGTGCCATTAGTTATTTTGTTTATAGTTGCTATGATTCAATCAGACGCAGAGACACGCAAAAAGCATGGTATGACCGAGCGCGATTTGAGCACTGATTAGTCGGATCTTTTGATCCGATTTTTATTTTGGTTTGATTTTTTAGTTTAATATTGTTATATTGATTTAGTCTAGTTTTTGAGCGTTCGTTCGCAAAAAGGAGGGCGAGATGGATAGTAGGATCAGAAGGCGGTTGTTTTTGTGGCAGGGAGCAGTAAGAAGGCATGTCAGATTCTTTGGTTTGTTGGCAACGGCTTGGATTTTTTTTGGGCTTTTGGTGCATTTCTTTTTTGATTTTTCACTAGATAAGTCAGTTCTTTTGTTTGTTCCTTTTGCAATTTGTTTGGTAGTTATCTGGCGGGCTGGTTGGATAATAATACAAAAGGTTCCTGTCGGAGTAGCAATAGGAAGATTGATAGTGCTGGCAGGAGTTTGGTTGGTTTGTGGTTTTCTATTCGGTATGTGGCATTGGATTGCTGGCGTGATGGGCTTGCCTGTAATTATTGTTATTATTGATTGGGCAAGGAGGACTCCGAAAGAAGCTGGAGAGAAAGAGAGAGGGAATGTTGATGGGCATGAAGGGGCATAAGTTAGCCGAGTTTTATTAGCTCGGTCTTTTTTTTGTAATAAACGGCTATTATCGTCGATAGTAGCCGTTAATTGGGTTGAAATGAGGGGGAAAATGGGGTAAAATGAGGGTGAATGTAAAATATAAAGCTATGGTAAAAAAGTTGTTTATTATTGCACTATTGATTGTTTTTTCAGTATCTTTGTTTGGCTATGATGTTTTGGCTGGGTCAAAATACAAGGTAGTTGAAGTTTTAGACGGAGATACTATTAAAGTGAAAAGAAATAGCAAAATTAAAACAGTAAGGTTGATTGGCATTGATGCGCCTGAATTAAAAAGCAGTGAATGTTTTAGTAAGAAAGCTTATAAAAAAACTAAAAGAAGATTGTTAGGGAAGAAGATTCGATTAAGACGTGACAAAACGATTGATAGTAGAGACATGTATGGTCGATTATTAAGATATGTGATTTTAAAGAATGGAAGGAATTTTAATAGGTTGATGTTGAGAAGAGGTTTTGCTTATGAATATACTTTTGGCAAATCCTATGTTTACTCATTGCTTTTTAAAACAGCTCAGCAAAAGGCCATTAATGGAAAAGAAGGATTGTGGGCCAAGGATACTTGTAATGGAAAACGACAGAAAGTTATAAAAAAACATATTTATTATGTTAGTTCGTATGGATCAGCAAAATATTATTATTGTGACACAGATAGTGCTTGGAAAGGTTTATCGCCAAAATATTTAAGGCAATTTAATTCTGTGAAAGAATTATTGAGAGAATTTCCAGGGAGGATTTTGCACGAGGCGTGTATATGACTTCATTTATATATTATGGAAGAAAATTTATTGTTAATGAATGTAATTAGTGGTTTTGCAGGAGCTTTCTTTGCTTTTTTGTTTATCAGATTGGCTTTTTTCTGTGAAAAGAGACACGAGAGAAAGATGATAAATCACAAAGCTTTCGTGAGATTAGAGCAATTCTTGCAAGTAAATCTGGGTATAATTTCGAGTAATAAGTTTGTTATTGATGATCATTTAAAAACTTTTCGAAGAATGCAAAAAGAGGGTAGAATCTTAGTAAATTTTAACAGATTCAATTTTTTTTCGATTAGTGATATTCTTTTAGATTTGTTAAATATAGATTTAATAAATGACATTTTTTACTACAATAATGACTTGAGAAAAAGTAATAATAGTCTTAAGCCAATAAATGATTTTTTTGATATTTCCAGAAATGATCTTATGAACAATAATGGTATTAAGAGTTATCTAGATAATATCCCGTTTATTCGTGAACAATTGGATGTTCAGAATATATTTTTAGTGGACTTGGATGACGTGACTATTAATTTATTAGCTAAGGTTAGGTTTTTATTGAGAGATAAGGCTCCATGGTCTAGTAGTAAATATTCAGCTCAGAAAAAGAAGAATTTTAAGGCGGAAAGAGAAAGGATTTTGGAGGAAATTAAGCGATTCGAGAAGAAAGATAAAGAAAGAATTGGTAAGATTTTAAATTCTTAGTATGGTTAAAATAATTTTTGAATCTCATGGTACGAGTCATGACAATGAAGATGGATTATCGTCTGGATGGTATGATGTTGAATTGTCGCCATTGGGAAAAAAGCAGGCAAAAGAATTAGGAGAGCGTCATAAGGATAAACATTATGATGCGATTTTTTGTTCTGATTTGAAAAGATCTTGGGATACTGGCGAAATTGCTTTTAAGGATCGAGGATTTAAGATTATTAAAGATAAGAGATTGCGGGAATGTGATTACGGGGACTTGGAAAGGCATGGTGAAAAGGAAGTTAAGCCAGTTAGGGTTAAATATATTGATAAACCATTTCCAAATGGACAAAGTTATAAAGAAGCTTCAGAATTGATGAAAAGTTTTTTGCAGGATTTATTGAAAAATTATAATGATAAGACAGTGATGATTGTTGGCTCGCGGGCAACGCAATATGGATTAGAGCATTGGATTGAAGGGGTGGCTTTGAAAAAAGCGGTGACTGATCCTTGGGCTTGGCAGCCGGGATGGACTTATTATTTAGAGGAATTAAAATAAAATTAAAAAATAAAATATTATGAAAAAGATTATATTATGGATTGTTGCCATTATTTTTGCGGTGATTGTTGTTGGTGGGGGGATTTGGATTGGTTCGATGAAATTTAAAAGGCCTTCGACAGAGGGTGTGTCAACTGGTGAAAAGCAATTGATTCCAAAAGAAGTTTTGTTGAATAATTTTGGTTTTTTGCGGGGTGGGGGCGGGGTGGGG
>JAUWOX010000053.1 GCA_030611905.1 bacterium | reverse complement strand
ACTGGAAAAACTTTATTAGCTAAAGCAGTTTCCAATGAAGCCAAGGTGCCGTTTTATAGTATTTCAGGTTCTGAATTTGTAGAAATGTTTGTTGGTGTAGGAGCTAGCCGTGTTCGAGATTTATTTAATAAAGCTAAAAAGACTGCGCCATGTTTAATATTTATAGATGAAATTGATGCCGTGGGAAGACAACGAGGCGCTGGCTTAGGCGGTTCTCATGACGAAAGAGAGCAGACTCTAAATCAAATTTTGTCAGAGATGGATGGTTTTGAACCTAATTCTGGCGTAGTAGTTATGGCGGCGACTAATAGACCCGATGTTCTAGATCCAGCATTGTTGAGGCCGGGGAGATTTGATAGACGAGTTATTTTAAATTTGCCTGACATGAAATCGCGGGAGCAGATTTTAAAGATTCATTCTAAGGGCAAGCCTTTGGCCAAGGATGTTGATTTGAAAGTCTTGGCGCAAAGAACTCCAGGCTTTTCCGGAGCTGATTTAAAAAATTTAATGAACGAAGCGGCCATTTTAGCGGCACGTGAAGAAAAGAAGACAGTGGGCATGGATCAATGTACTGAAGCGATTGAAAAAGTGATGCTGGGGCCAGAGCGGAAAAGTTTTATGTTAGATAAGGATGAGAAGAAAATTGCAGCCTATCACGAAGCTGGCCATGCTATTATTTCTCATATTTTACCCGATGCTGATCCCGTGCATAAGATTTCCATAATTTCACGCGGGCAGGCGGCTGGTTATACTTTGAAACTTCCTGAAAAAGAGAGGCATTTTCAAGCTAAGAAGCAATTTTTGGATGACTTAAGTGTAATGTTGGGAGGATATACGGCTGAAGAAATTATATTTGGAGATGTGACTACTGGAGCTACTTCTGATTTGAGAGAAGCAACTAAAATCGCCAGGAAGCTAGTGACTGAATACGGTATGTCTGATCTGGGCCCAATGACTTTTGGACAAAAAGAAGAGTTAGTCTTTTTAGGCAAAGAGATTGGGGAGCAGAGAGATTATTCAGAAGCAGTGGCGGCCAAAATTGATGAAGCGGTTCATACATTTATTAAAAATGGATATAAAAAAGCAGAAGAAACTATTTTGGAAAATAAAGATAGATTAAAAAAAGTATCTGAAGCGCTTTTGGATCATGAAGTTATTGAAAAAGAGGAATTTAATAAGTTAATGGATGGTTCTCAAGTGGAAAAGAAGAAGGCTTCTCCGGTAGTAAAGACCGAGCAGGATAAAACACAAAAGGATATTAAAGAATAAAATGCTGAATAAAATAAACCGCCGAAAGGCGGTTTTTTGATTAAGCGAGATATGTTATAATATTAATATAAATTAATTTAAACACATGGACTATCTCAAAATTCTCAAACGCGCTTATCAAATTACTATTAAGCATAAATTTCTTTGGCTTTTTGGGTTTTTAGTAGCCCTGACTTCTGGTGGGATTAATTTTAATCTTAATTTTTCTTCACAAGGAATGGGAGATCAATTTCCAAAAATTGCTGAAGGCATAGGCGATTTTGTCATTATAAATTGGATCTTGATTTTGATAATTTTGGTTTTTCTTTTTTTACTTTTTCTGGCATTTTGGATTCTATCGATTTTTTCGCAAAGCGCTTTGATAGGTTGTGTTAATAAAATTGACAGAGGAGAATCAACTGGAATGAAAGATGGTTTCATAATTGGCAAGACGTATTTTTGGAGAATGCTGGGATTGAGCCTGTTGATTGGAATTATTATTTTCTTGTCTGTTCTAATTCTAGGGGGACCAGTTGTTCTTTTGTTTGTTTACAAATTATGGTTAAGAGCTGTTGTGCTTTTATTATTAGCTTTACTAATTTTAATTCCAGAAATTGTTTTGTTCAGCCTAATACTCAAATATGCCCAGAGATATATTGTTATTGCCAGAAAGGGAATTTTTGAGAGTATTAAATTGAGTTTTGTAATGATTAAAAAGAATCTTGGGCCAACAATTTTGATCGCCTTGATTTTAATAGGAATTAGTCTTTTAGTAGGAATAGCAATGCTGACTGCATTGCTGATTATTGGAATACCAATGATTTTTTTGACTGGATTAGCTTTTGCTGTAGCCGGTTTGATTGGAGCGCTTTTTCCTGCATTATTAGGGATATTATTATTATTTGCTATTTCTATATCAATTCGGACTCTTTTGACTGTTTTTGATTACACGGTTTGGACTTTGGTATTTAAGCAATTAAAAAAAGACTAGTTAGCTAGTCTTAAGGCTTTTGATGGCAAAGGTCAAGATGCAAAGATCGTAGAGCATATAGAACATTGTTCCTAATATCAGAATGAGAATATCATAATCATTTAATCCTTTTGTAATTTCTGCTGAAAATCCAAGTATCGCTATTATGCTAATTAATGTTAGAAAATTAACCAGGAGAAAGCCGATTTTTTGTCTAATCGTCATGGTCGCTCGTTTATCTATCATGTTAGCTTTAGTAGCTAAACACCCAAAGATTATTACATTCACGGCAAGGGTAAGTCTAAAAAAGAAGGGTACCTGATAAACAGAGAAGATTATGATCATCCAACCGCTCCAAAAGAATCCTATAAGCCAGACTGGAAATTCATATTTCAGCACAAAATCTTGAAATCGTTTTCTGTCTTCATTAACTTGTTCTTCGGTCGGCATTGCTTCCTCCTTTTGTCAAAGGGCAATTTAAGAAATATTATCATTGTTTAAAAATATAATCAAGAGAGATTAAAATGAGGGATTTATTCTCTAAACTTGATCCTGGACAATTGCAGGCGGTTAAATCAAATTCACAACACATTCTTTGTTTAGCTGGCGCTGGTTCAGGAAAAACGCGGGTTTTAACTTCCCGCATTTTTTATTTGATAAAAAAGAAGGGGGTAAGGCCGGAAAATATTTTGGCCATTACTTTTACTAGAAATGCGGCTCAAGAGATGAAGGAAAGATTATTAAACATGGGAATTGATGCTCGGAAAATGTGGTGTCAGACTTTTCATTCAACTGCTTTTAGAATTTTGAGAGAAAATTTTAAGTCGGCAAAAAAAATGAAAATCGTTGCTGACAAAGAACAAAATAAAGTTTTTGTGAATTGCATTAAATCTCTGCAAAAGAACAAGCAGTTTGCTCTAAAGATGAATGATTATTTGGAAGAAAATAATTGGCCGGAATATATGTTTATTGAACAGGCTGTGAAAGTGATTAAGGAATGCAAATCGAGATCAATAACAGTACCGGATCTAGTTAAGCGGGCAAAGGAAATTGGGGACGAAGATACTAGAGAATTTTATAGATTAGTTTATTTTATTTTTTCTTTTTATCAAAAATTTATATTTAGAAATAGTATTTTTGATTTTGAGGATTTGATTAATAAGGCAATTAATTTGCTGGAAGGGGATGAAAAGATTTTAGAGAAATATCAAAGAAAGTTTAAGTATATTCTGGTAGATGAATTTCAGGATGTGAATTTTACACAAGTTAGATTTTTAGATTTATTAAACTATGAAGAGAATAATTTATTTGTAGTGGGTGATGATTGGCAGTCAATTTACGGTTGGCGCGGAGGAGATGTGAGTTATATTTTAAAGTTTAAAAAAAAATATGGAAAAAATTGTGAGGCGATAATTTTGCCATATAATTATCGGAGTGATGGAAATATTGTGCAGGCGGCGTCTAAAATGATTAGGAAAAATCGTAAGCAATATAGAAAAAGAATTAAAAACTTTCATGAGAAAAAGGCGAGGATTAGACTGATTAAAGTAAAAAATAACAAAGAAGAGCTTAGGTTTATTTTAGGAAGGCTCAAGAAGATATTAAGAAAAATAAAGTCAGATCAGATTATGATCATTGGCCGTAATTGGAAAGTTCTAGCGCCATATATTGAAAGATTGGATAAAACCAAAATTTTTATTACAACAATTCATGGGGCAAAAGGAATGGAGCGCGATATTGTTTTTATAGTCGGCTTGCATGCCGGTCGGCATGGATTCCCGCATGTTAAAGAGGATTATGAGATTATGAAGGTAATTCGTGATGCCAGTATAGGAGAAAGGCTGGCTGAAGAACGAAGGTGTTTTTATGTAGCTGTGACAAGAGCAAAAAAAATTCTCTATCTAATGACTGTCAAAGATAAAGAATCAAAATTTATTGGGGAGATTCCGAGGAGGTATTTGGCTTGAATAAAGCCTGCCTGTCGGTAGGCAAGCAAATGGCCTGGATAAAGCTTTTTTGGCCAATTTTAACGGCTATTATCGACGATAGTAGCCGTTTATTGTGGGCAGCACAAGATTCGAACTGTTAGAATTTTTTATTCAAAAATATTAACCCTCATGCGTGTCTAACTTGAAATGGGCAGCACAAGATTCGAACTTGTGACCTCATGCGTGTCGAGCATGCGCTCTAACCAACTGAGCTAGCTGCCCCTGGTGGGCCCAGGAGGGATCGCACCTCCGACCTAACGGTTATGAGCCGTGTGCTCTACCGCTGAGCTATGGGCCCCTCATAAAACTAATTTAGCTTATTTTTAACTTTTCGTCAATTATTATATTAAACCTTGACAAATAGCTAATTATGGAATATAATTAAATTCGTACCTTAAATCAAATGAATCTTTCAAGAAAAGAGAAAAGCCGGGGAGGAAAAAATGCCAGAGCAAGGTTTACAAGCTTTTCAGATTACGCCTATATTCTGTTCTGAAAGCGATCATCCTGGTCCTGAAGAAGTCAGCCAGATGTTTAGCTCGAAACAGGTTTTTCGAGACATCTTTCTTACTGAAGAAGTCAGCAAATTTTACAATGGCTTTGTTAGTAGTGCGGGGGATAATCGAGGAGAAGTCTGGTCTTGTGGATGTATCGCTACTGTCATGTTTCTACTTTCATCGATTGGACTGGCCGTACTTCCCAGCTGTTCTGATCCACTTTTGAAATTGCTGCTTCTTTTTTCTTATCCTGGATTCTTTGCTGGCGGCCTAATAACTTTGTATGCATTAGCCAATCAATCTTATCACTTCGTAAGTGCTGCTATAACTAGCAGAAAAAGAGCCACGGCGTTCTTTTCTAACAGCAACAATCATGACAAGTGGTTGATCGGCCAAGCAGCAAAGGCTTTCAATCAGAGAGCTGCTCTGTTCAGGAAAACTGTGCAATGTGTTCAGTTAGGCACTCTGTCTGTGTCGACCGAAGACTTGCAAGAGTTTCATGTCACTTTGACTCGCGCGCGAGAGCAAATAGTATTTGATATGAAATGTGTCCAGCAGGCTGAAGAAGCGTGCGCATCCTTGGATGAATTGCGAGCGGAAAGATTCAGGCAATCAGATACTTCTTTGGCGAGTGTTGTGGCTGATTTGGAAAGCTTGTCTGCCCTTGAGATCTTGCAGGAAGAGTCTCTAAGATTAGAAGCTCATCGTGAGCTTGATCAAGAATTAGGCTGCACGATTGTAGTTTAGCAAAAGTTCTTTTGACCTCTATTTAAGAGGTCTTTTTAATAGAATCTTTTTAACTTTTCGTCAATTATGTTATAATAAAGTTTGAAATTAACATAATCAATATGATACAAAAACAAAAACCAATTTCATCACACACACCGCAATTTTTAAATCCAAAGAAGATTTTGCAGCAACTAGGAATTGAGCAAAATATGACCGTGGCTGATCTAGGCTGTGGGTCTGGATATTTGACTTTTGAAGCGGCCAAGCTGGTGGGCATGTCGGGAAAAGTCTATGCGGTTGATGTGCAGAAATCCGTTTTATCGGGGATTAAATCTGACATTTCTTTATTTGGAGCGCGAAATGTGATACCAGTTTGGGCTAATTTAGAAATCCTGGGCAGTACTCATTTAGAAGATAACAGCGTTGATGTTGCTTTATTGGCAGTGATTTTATATCAGTCCAAACAACATGAGAAGATTTTAGAAGAGGCTAGACGAGTCTTAAAACCAGAAGGAAAGTTATTGATTGTTGATTGGAAACGAGAGGGTATTCCCCTAGGACCAGAATTAAAATATCGTATTTCTTATGATGTGATTAAACAAAAAGCTGAAAATACTGGATTTAAATTTGTGCAGGATATCAAGACAGATCCGTATCATTATGGGATACTATTTCGAAAATAACTAATTTCTAATTTCGAATTTCTAATCAATGACAAATTATTGAATATTCAATGACGAAAAAAGAGCTTGGAGACTTTGGAGAGAGGCTGGCTAGAGATTATTTAAAAAGGCAAAATTATAAGATTGTAGAGCAAAATTTTAGGATCAGGTTAGGTGAAATTGATATAATTGCTAAAAAGAGAGATGAAATAGTTTTTATTGAAGTTAAAACAAGAACTTCGGATAAATATGGTCAGCCGCAGGAAGCGGTTGATTTTTTTAAACAGGAGAGATTGATAGATGCAATTTATCATTACATAGATAGGCATAAGATAAAAGAAGATTTTCGAGTCGATGTGATTGGGATTGCGGTTGACTTGAGAAAGAGAATAGCTAGATTAAAGCATTTTAAAAATGCGCTTGATTAAATTTATTATTCATATATTCTGTTTATAGTACCTTGAAAAAGGAGGAGAAAAATGGGAAAAAAAGCTAAGGGAGTGCCGTTTGTATTTGGCAATGATCCTATAGATAAGTTCTCACAGCCGGTTAAAATCGTAGATGCAATGGGGCTTGGTAAAGTATTTTTGATGCCAGAGAGAAGAAATGAGGCCAAGCCAGGCAGAGCTCTGCGAGTAATGTTTGATCAACGAGGTCCATTGCCTGAAGTAATGCATGTGAGCTATTGTTATACTGTTAGCTTTGATGATGCTGGAAATTGGGCTGGAAATCACTATCACCAAGTTAAGATGGAGCTGTTTATTACCGTACATGGTAAAATAAATGTGCATCTCTATGATCCACACACAAAGGAACAAGTGGTAGTTGCACTATCTTCAAAAAGACCTGAAATATTATTTGTTGATACTGGAGTGGCACATAAAGTGATTGCGAAAACAGATGGGGCAGTTCTTCTAGTATTGGCAAATTCGCCAGGAATACAAGCCGATGACTTCCCATGCGAAATTCCGTAAATCTCTTGCATTTTTTAAGCATACAGTGTAGTATGTA
>JAUWOX010000128.1 GCA_030611905.1 bacterium | reverse complement strand
TATAATGTCGTTTTTGAAAGAAAGATAAACATTTCTAAATGCTATTGGAATTGAATTTTCCCACACTACTTCTTTGATTAGAAGCTGTCGATCTTTAAAAATTGACTTATTTTTTTTCCTATTCCGAACAAAATATTTTTCTTCAAGGATCTCAATCCGGCTTTCATCAATTCCTTTTTCGGTAAGTGCATCGGAGGGCAAGGTATTTTCCCCTGTAAGATAGTCTGCTTTTTTATATTTTTTTTTCAGCTTATCTAATTCTGCTTTTTCTTTTTGTGATAATTCTGCTTTACTTTTTTCTAACTCAACAAGCTTATCAATTTCTTCTTTTTTGTTGCAGACTTCAAACCCTTCTCCAATCGCCCACCCATGTTTGCTTTTAGCTTCCTTTAAATAATTGCCTAAAGTTCTTAGAAGTGCAAATCTTGCCATAAGATGCTTTAATCTTCCGCCTCCCAACAAGTTTGATTTCCAGATAAGCCTGCTTTCTAATGCATCGTGATAGGATATTCTATGAAAATCATAATAGTCCAATTCAAAATAAAGCTTTTCTTTGGCAGGCTTTGTTCTTCTTACTGTTACATGAAGCAGATCCTCTTTGGTGGGACTCTGTTTTTTTGCAAAAACAACTGCTACAGCAACATTTGCACTTTGAAAGAGAATTGCGCTTAAAAAGGTAAAATCTATTATTTGAGGCACATGATAAGTGCTTAAAAAATACTTTCTAAATTTTACAGAATTGTTGTTATAAAGAAACGGCCCTGATGGAGTGATTAAGCAGAGACTGGCTCCTTTTTTGCATAAATTCATGGCTTGCTCAAGAAACAGCAAGGCAATCTGGTTGTCAGGTAGTTTCGGTCTTTCCTTTATTTTTTGTTGTTCAATCCCTTTTGCATCAGCAGTAGTTAATTTAGACTCAAAAGGTGGGTTCCCAATCACAAGGTCAAAATCAGATTGGAAAAAATTATCATTTATTAATTTAAAAAAATCTTTGCTTATGAGGTTGCTTTCCAGTAAGTTATCAAACTTTAGATTTTCCCATATCACTTTAGGCGACAGTTCGTCCAGCAAGGCCAAGCTTAAACTGAAAAATGTCAGACGCACAGCTTCTTTATGCTTATCAACACCAAAGATATTATTTTTGAGGGTTTTTTTTAATTCATTCAGGTCGTTAGCATCAGGCTTCTTCCAATTATTTCGAATTCTCCACCAGTGTATCATCCTCTGGAATGCGGCAACCAGGAAAACACCGGACCCGCAGGCTGGATCAATAACCTTGAAATTAGTCTTATTAAAATTGGAAAGGGGCATCTGTTCATCAATAAGGAAATTGACTAAATACGGTGGCGTATAAACGATGCCTTTTTTGGATTCCAGGAATTCCTCATAAATATTGCTGATTAATTCTATAGGCAGGTCATTAAAAGAATAAAGTTTCCAAAATGTGTACTGGCGTTCATCCAGTTTTCCTTCAAAAAAATCTGCAAAATCGTTAAGGTCAACATTTTTTAGAATAGTTCTCTCTTTTTCATCTTTCCATTTGAAAATCTCGCCGTTAAAACAGTCTGCACTGCCTAAATAGTCGAACAGATCAAGGCACGCCCCTTTTTTCCTCAAAACACCCAAAAAAGTATCATGCCCGTCTGAATAATCGCGAAAGAACCCCGGAGGAAAGACGTTATCACCATTTTCATCTTCCCGCTCCTCAAGATACTTAACAAGGATCGACATCACCAGGAGCTTTTGGGCGATATTATCTTCCAGAATTCTACTTTTAATTATATCTTTTCTTAACCGTTTTAACTCATTTAATAATTTTAAATATGCTGTCTCTTTTAGCTTGAACTTGTCTTTATATTTAGGGTTGGTCCAAAATGAACCATTATCAAATCTCTTTGCTGAGAAATCCTTTATTTTGTCCAACTCTTTCTTTATATTTGAGGCTAATTTAATCGTTTCAAAGACGGTAAATGAAATTTTTGCAGTTGAGGGATCAAGTTTTGGATTTTTCAAACAATTGAAGATCTTAACTTCAGTTTTATAAAAAATAAAAAAAAGCGGCACCTAGCCAGAATTCCATAATCTTTTATATAAAACACCTATTTCATCATCATCCTTTTCATTTTCAGTAAAATCATATATATAAATCTGTGGAATCGGGAGCCGGCCACCATCAAACCGCCTGAAATATACAGCATCGGCTCCGTATTTTTTAGCATATTCCAGAGCTATTACTTCACTGTTATCTCGCTTCTCTTTTCCAACAAAAACCAATCCAGACGACTCACCTGTTTCTGACATCATGTCAAACTTCATCAGGATGTCCATGAAGTCATTATTAGGAAGGTTATTCATACCAGCCTCTATTTAGAGCATTTGGCTTTGCTCTCTGGTGTAATCTTTCTATTTCTGTTGAACAAACCATCAGGCGCTGGTTTGCATATTAGACATTATCTCCATAGAGCCATCTGTGGGTCCTTAAACTCATTTTCAGCCCGTTTAAAGGCGGCTTTCGTTTTCATGTCGTATGTTTTGATGTATTCCCATGCACGTTTGGCAAGAAACAAATCTTTGCCTGAAAATTTGTTATAATTGAGAGAACCTCTTTTGTTTTTTTTTGGATTGAGATAACCGGCTCTGACAAAGTATGTGAGCTTGTCATGGGTAAGACCATCAACTTGCTGAAGGATGTCTCCTGCGTTCATAATGATCCTTTAAGGTGATGGAGAATTGGAAAGAAAGCAACTATGATATGTACTTGTATAAATACCTATTCTATATCAGATTGAGATGTCAAGTAAAAAGCTGCTGAGCGGGTGGACTTGCGGTCCATTTGTAAATTAGTTGGCATCTTACCATGCTGATGAGGCATATGGCTGTCATTACGTTGCTGATGATTGATAATTTTAAATGTTGAGAATGTCCTTAAGTTACTCCTGACGATTTTTCATTCGACCTATAACGACCATTCCCTTCTTATCACCACGACCCTTTCATTGATTTGCTATATATGGTAAATTGATTTTATTTCATTGGTTGACAATACGTTTAAAGTTGCTATATTTAGTAAACAATATAAAACGCTGGAGGGTGAAAAGATGACAACTGTTTTTGTGAATATTTCAGACCAGCCTTGGGGTTTGGGTGGCGCAATCTTCTCCAACAGGGAAACTGCTACAAAGAGGGCAAGCGAAGTAGCCAACATACTGTATCCTTTGAAAATAGAGGAATATAAGTACAGGGAAAGACGACAAGAGGCAATCGACGAAATCGTTGAAGAGATGCTTGTCGATACAAAATACGTGGATCGAGACGATTTTTATCACTCCAATCACAAAGAAATCGATAAAAAGGTAGAGGCCATTATCCTTGAGGATCTTGCTGAGGTTCTTTGGCAGGAGCTCGACCAAATAATCATTGAAGAAGCCGATTTCCTTGAAATCGATCAAATAAAAACCGCAGCAGCGAATTTGGCCTGGCCTTCCGAGAAGGTCGAAAG
>JAUWOX010000039.1 GCA_030611905.1 bacterium | reverse complement strand
AATATAGAAAAGTTGACGCCTGGTTTGCCCTTATTCAACTGGCCGCACGTATGAAGATACTTCAGCCTGACGGAGTTGTTGATTTAGATATTGATGCTGCTGCTTGGCAGGGAATGAAAGATCAATTAGAATTTAAAAGACGTAACTGGGATAGCTTTGCCATGCGGGCTATGTCAATGAAAATCCTCAAGCCTGACAAAGCTGCTGAATTAAATATTGACGATCTAGCTTGGCAAGGAATGAAACAGAGGTTAGAGGTCTTTCGGGAAAAAGACTGGCGTCAGGACTTTATTCGCCAAGCTATGTACATGAGAATTATTTGTCCTGACAAATTTGCTGAATTGAATATTGATGATGCTGACTGGCAGGGAATGAAAAAAGTCCTAGAAAAATCATATCGAGGACGAAACTGGCCTTTCTATGCCATGTGTCTAAAAATCCTCGCTGCAGACAAGGTTGGAGTGACTGATCAAGGCCTAGAAATCACCATGCGTCCTCCAGAATCTTTCAAATCAGAAAAGAAACCACGGCCAGAAAGAAAAAACTTTTAACTTTAATCTTTAATATAATATTGTGGGAATAAGAAAACACTTTGAAAAAAAACCATCAGACGAAGATCTCAAGCTTCAAGATCTGTCATTGGAACAAGAAGAAGTGGGGCCAGAACTTAAATTTGATCCAGAAACAGAAATTACAGAATCAGACTGGCAGGGAATGATGAAGCAACTAAGAGAGGATCGAGAGAATAATCATTGGCAAAACTTTGTCCGCCAAGCCATGTACATGAGAATCCTGGCTCCCTACAAGGCTTCTGAATTGAATATTGACGATGTTGCTTGGCGAGAAATAAAGCAACAATTAGAAGAAGATCGGAAAAGCATCTGGAGGGGGTTTGCTCATCAAGCTATGTCTATGAAAATACTTCAGCATGACAAATTCATTGAATTAAAAATTGATGATCAAGCTTGGCAGGGAATGATACGGACGTTAGAGAGATATCGAAATAATGGCAACTGGTGGGCCTTTGCCGATCAAGCTAATGACATGAAAATACTTCAGCCTAGCAAAGCTGTCGAACTAAATATTGACGATCAAGCCTGGCAGGGAATGAAACAACAATTAGAAATGCTTCGGAGAGGCGAGAGCTGGTTAAGATTTGCCCATCAAGCCATGTACATGAAAATCCTTGCCGCAGACAAAGTAGAAGTAACAGATCAAGGCCTAGAAATCACTATGCTTCCCCCAGAATCATTTAAATCAGAAAAAAAGCCACGGCCGGAAAGAAAACAATTTTAAAATATGATAACTAATAAAACCTGGATCGAAATAAGCAAATCTGCTCTAGTTCACAACCTCAAGCAATTCCGCAGATTAATCGGCCCAAACAAAAAAATAACTGCTATAGTAAAATCAAATGCTTATGGGCATGGGCTCGTTCAAGTTGCCAAAATTGCTGAAAATTCTGAAGCTGATTGGTTGGGAGTTGATTCTATTGACGAAGCTGTTATTTTAAGGAACAGCAAATTAGAATCACCAATTTTAATTTTAGGCTATACTATTTATTCTAGATTGCCAGAAATAGTTAATTATGGTTTCCGCCAAACAGTTTATAATAAAGAAACTATTCAAAGGCTTGGTCAGATTTCCAACAAAAAAAAGAAGAAAACTTTCCTTCATCTTAAAGTTGAAACCGGAACATCGCGCCAGGGAGTTTTAGAAAAAGATATTAAACCAATTATTAAATTAATAAAAAAATATAAATACCTAGTTCTGGAAGGAATTTCCACTCACTTTGCAAATATAGAAGACACCGTTAACCAATTTTATGCCAAGCAACAGCTTTCTAGTTATAAAAGACTAGTTAAGAAAATCGAACAAGAGCTTGGTCAAAAAATTCCCGTCAAGCACACCGCTTGTTCAGCCGCTACTATCCTATTTCCAGAAACTCATTTTGACCTAGTTCGTATCGGTATTAGCATGTATGGACTTTGGTCATCCGGCAAAACTCATGTTTCTGCCAAAGATCGGGGAATTAAAATAACTTTACAGCCGGTTCTCACTTGGAAAACAATTGTTGCCCAAGTTAAAAAACTAAAGGCCGGTACTCCTATTAGTTACGGTTTAACAGAAGTCTTGTCGCAGGATTCTAAAATTGCTATTCTACCCATAGGTTATTGGGATGGCTATGACAGACATTTATCAAGCATTAGTAATGTTTTAATTAAGGGCAAGCGTTGTAAAGTTCTCGGTCGTGTTTGCATGAATATGATAATCGTCGATGTCTCTCATTTAACTAATGTTAAACCAGAAGATGAGGCAGTTCTTATCGGCCGGCAGGGTCAAGAAGAAATTACTGCTGACGAGATTGCTGGAAAAATAAATACGATTAATTATGAAGTCGTTACTAGAATAAATCCATCAATACCACGGATCCTAAAAAAATAAAAATAAATTATAATTTAGATTTATATATTTTTAAATTTTTAAAAGCATGATAGGTATTTTCGATTCCGGCATCGGCGGTTTAACCGTTGCCAAGCAAATTATAAAAAAGCTACCCCGCTATCAAATTATTTATTTTGGCGATACAGCCAGAGTTCCTTATGGCAACAAAAGCAAAGAGACTATTAAAAAGTATGCTCTTCAAGATAGCAAATTTTTACTTAAACAAGGCGCCAAAATTATAGTTATTGCCTGCCATACAGTTTCAGCAGTTGCTGCCAATTCTCTAAGAAGAAAATTTCCTGATATTCCCATCTTTGATGTTATTCGCACGGGCCTGATTAAGGCTTCGCGAGTTACTAAAAGAAATAAAATCGGCGTTATCGGTACTAGGGCAACTATCGCTAGCGCTGCTCATGAAAATTATCTAAAAAAATTAGACAAAGATCTTAAAATCTATACACAGGCCTGTCCTCTTATTGTTCCGTTCGTTGAAGAGAATTGGATTAATAGACCAGAAGCTCTAAAAATAATCCGTGAATATCTAAAGCCCTTAAAAAAGCAGGGAATTGATACACTGGTTCTGGCATGTACTCATTATCCATTAGCCAAAAATGCTATACAGAAAATTATTGGTAAGAGAATTAATATTATCGATCCAGCCGAAGAAGTAGCCAAAGAAGTTGATCTATTTTTAAAACAGCACCCAGTCATAGAAGAAAGATTAGTCCAGAGAAAAGCTAATAAATTTTTTGTCAGTGATGCTCCGCAGCAATTTGAGGAATTATCTAAAAAGATATTAGGTAAAAAAATAAAAGTCAAACAAGTAAACATTGATTAATGCTATTTTTGTCAGAAAAATTTAATTTTATAGCTGCTCTTATTGCTAGTTTTGCAATAACTTTATTGTTCACTTATTTAGTCAAGAAGTTAGCAGTTCACTATAAAATTTTTGATAAACCAAGTAAAAAAAGAAAAATTCATAAAAAAAACATCCCGCTCCTGGGCGGGCTGGCGATTTTTTTAGGATTTTTTGCTGTTCTGGCTTATTATGCCGTTTTTAATCAACAATTTTTTGCCGGCTACATGCTTCCCAAGCATATTATTGGCATAGCTCTCGGCGGTCTAATTTTAATAATCGGCGGAATCATTGATGACAAATTCAACCTGCAGCCAAAATATCAATTCATTTTTCCATTAATCGCCTGCATAGTTGTTGTTTGTTCTGGTATCGGCATTACTTATATTAACAATCCTTTCGGAGAGACAGTCCACCTTGATCAATTTCAAATAAAATTATTTTCGTCAAATAATTTGCCTTACTATTTTATAATTTTTGCTGATCTTTTTACTTTAATTTGGCTGATGGGAATGATCTATACTACTAAATTCTTGGATGGACTTGACGGATTGGTTTCAGGTATTTGTGTTATCGCCTCATTTATTTTATTTTTCCTAAGTCTCAATAAAGAAGTTTTTCAGCCAGAGACAGCGTTGCTTTGCATAATCCTGGCCGGAGCTTCGTTAGGGTTTCTAATTTTTAATTTTCATCCAGCTAAGATATTTCTTGGGGAGGGGGGAAGTACCTTTATCGGTTTTATGCTCGGAATTTTGGCCATAATCTCTGGTGGAAAAATCGCCACCGCTTTACTTGTTATGGGCATTCCTATTCTTGATGTTATCTGGGTTATCATTAGGCGAGTTTGGAAAGGCAAATCCCCATTTAAAGCTGATCGTCAGCATCTGCATTTTCGTTTATTTGATGTTGGTTTTTCGCAAAGATCAGCAGTTATATTTTTATGGGCAATCTCTGCCATCTTCGGCCTGATCGCTCTTTTTATTCAGGGCAAATCAAAAATTATTGCTTTTTCAACGCTAGTTCTAATTATGATTATTCTGGCAGTTAGTTTAGTAATTTTTTACAAAAAAAAGAGGACTTAACATTGCCTCTCAAAGATCATTTAGCGCTATCAAGGTTGACTACGAAGGTTGGCCAATGTATCTCTGTTAATAATTGTACATTTTATGCCACGCTGTTGACACAACTCGCTTATAGCATGGTCAGTACCATTATGGCCGTTAATGAAAGGAACTGTCAGGACACTAACAAACTGAAAGCCTTCATCTCTCAAAAAGCCCATTGCTGTTGGTTCGTCAGAACACTCAACTACATCTTTCCCCATTCCTCTTAACAAAGCCCGCATCTGGCTTCGTCGTCCCAAGTCGTCGTCTACGAGCATTACCATGGGCAGAACCCTACGTCTTCGACTCATTTTGGAACCTCCTTCGTCACCTACATTCATTCTAACAGTTTTTCAAAATTTAATTTAGTGGATAATCAGTATGATTATGTCATACAAGTAAAAAAGACTTGATTTATTTCTGATTTTATATTAATATAACCAATAAAATAAACATTTAATTAATACCATTATGTCAAAAATAGCAGTCATAAAAACCGGCGGAAAACAATACAAGGTTGAAGAAGGGGATACTCTTTTGATTGATAAGATAATCAAGCCCAAAAAGACTATCGAATTTAAAGAGGTTCTTTTAATTTCAGATGAAAAGAATATTAAAATAGGCACTCCAAAGATCAGTAAGGCCACAGTCAGCGCTGAAGTTTTAAAACCAGAAGTTAAGGGCGAGAAAGTTATCACGGTCAAATACAAAGCTAAGAAACGCTACAAAAGAAAAGTTGGTTTCAGGCCCACATATACAGAAATAAAAATTACTAAAATAACTGCTTAATTGGCATTTGCATTTTATCCAAAAAGCGAGATTCATCAGTCTCGTTTTTTTAACGGCTACTATCGTCGATAATAGCCGTTAATTGTATAATTTTGCCTGCCCTGCCTACCTGCAGGCAGGGCTTAAATAAAGGTAGATATTTTCAAGTATCTATCCACAAAAGATAAAATAAAAAACCGCAGACCCTCTCTGCGGAATTGTTTTCTAAAACCCTCCTTCTTTACTGGTTAATAAGCGTCCATTCTCTTGAAAGACAATCCATCTGTCTATGAATAATGTGGATCGCTGTGTTAATTCTACTGGATCATCTCGTCCGCAACCAGGATTTTCAGGCAAAACAACGTCATATTCTACCTTCACAGCCCAATAACCATCTCGACCAATAATTTCACGCATTTTAGGAGCGTGTTCTTTTCTAGACATTCCTCTAATCACAATATTATCAATCAGTGCTTTATCACATTCAGCTTTAGACAAAAGATAAAAATGTAATTTCAAAGCGCTTTCAATATTAGCTTGTGAAGGTTGATGAGCAAGCCTAGGAGAAAAACCCACCCAAAGAACAAAGGCCATAGCTAAAAGTACTATAATGCCAAGCAATCTCAAATACTTCATTTTTCCCTCCTCTCTTAGGGTGCGAATAATACAGACTACCAGAAGATCAATAATTTGGCAAGAAAAAAGCCGCTAATAAATAACGACTATTGAGCAGTCTCTTTTTCTGCCAAAGCTTCATTCAAAAAGGCGCATACTGTCTCCCAATCCTCTGGCCGTAATAAATAATGATAATAGCTTCTTCTAGAACTAGTGTTAGTAGGATTAGAGAATTCAGTATATATACACCCCTTCGAGCATTCTGAATGTGGTGGAGAAAACCAAACCACGGCTCTTCTATGTGTAACTTCAAAACGTTTGCTTTTTGATTCTTTACAGCGTTTAACAAAACCAGTCATAAATTCATATCCAGGCAAATATTTTGAAGGTATGAACAATACTAGACCCGGCTGACATGCCCACAAATAACCAACAAATTCTTCTTGTCGATAATCATCGTCACTGGCAAAAAATCCAACAACTACCAACCGGCGCGTAAAGGGCTCACCTGTTTGTATGTCTTTACCATGAACCAACTGCATGAGCGAATCTATATCTAATTCTCCAGTTCCAAATTTCTCTTTTAATTTTGCAACCTCTTCAGCTGTGAAAAGCGCCATGGCCTCCCTCCTTTTTTCAGGGTGCGATCTTTAGCGAAATATAAAATAGATTAGCGCTTATTAGTGATCTAATATTCTTTCCGGCCCCTCAAAGCATTAGATAAAGTTACTTCATCCGCATATTCCAAATCTCCGCCAGAAGGCAATCCTCGTGCAATACGAGTTATTTTCTTATCTAAAGGCTTGATCAATTTAGCAATATACATAGCAGTTGCTTCACCTTCCAGATTTGGATTGGTTGCCAAAATGATTTCTTTAACATTTGAATCATTTTTTAATCGTTCATGCAATTCATTAATCTTCAAATCTTCAGGATTAATATTGTTTACTGGCGAGACAGCTCCATGCAAAACATGATAGAGTCCTCTGTAATCTCCAGTGCTGTTAATCGCCACAATATCTAATGGTTCTTCCACGACACAAATCAAAGATTTATCCCTCATTTGATCAGCGCAGATAGGGCAGGGATTGGTTTCAGACAAATTAAAACAAGCTGAACAAAATCCAACAGTCTCTTTTAAAACAGTCAGCGCCTTAGCAAAAGACTCAACATTCTGCTTACTTGATTTCAACAAATAAAAAGACAACCTGGAAGCTGTCTTATGTCCAATTCCAGGGAGTCTAGCAAATTCATTAATTAAATTTTGAAGAGAAATTGGGAGGATATTCATCTTTAGAAATTTAAGAAAACAAAAATATAAATAAACAACTTATTTCTATATTTCTAGTTTTTTATTTTTACATTTGCGGCATTTGTAATTCACCACTTTGCATTTTTTTCATCAATAGCATTTGCAATTCCTTAGTAGCTTTTGCAAACGCTTCGCTAATGGCACTCTCTAGCTTTTCTTTATTATCGGGTGATAATAAAGCTTCATCAATAAAGACATTCTTAATTTCTTGGTTGCCATTCATCGTTATCTTCACTTGTCCATTCAATGCTTCGCCAGTGACTTCTTCAACTTCTAATTGTTTTTTCATCTCGCTTGCTTGCTTTTTCGCCGCAGCGAGATCTTTTAATTTTCCAAACATAATTTTATTACTAATTTACGCGAATTTATCTCTAATTTTCGCTAATTAATATTAGCGCTATTGGAGGTAAATTAGCGCCTATTAGCGATTTAAACTTCATGCTTTTTTTCAAGGCTCCTGAAGCTTGCAAGACTCTGATCAAAAAATAGTTCAACAATACCTGTCGGCCCATTTCTATGCTTCTTGACATGAATTTCGGCAATATTTTTTTTATCCGTATCTTTGTTATAAAATTCTTCTCTATAAATAAACATTACCACATCAGCATCTTGCTCTATACTACCACTTTCCCTCAAGTCTGACAATTGCGGAATTTGAGGCGTTCTACTCTCCACAGCTCTTGACAACTGCGACAAAGCTAAGACAGGTATGTTTAATTCTCTAGCAATTCCTTTCAGGGCCCTGGTTATTTCTGAAACTTCCTGCACTCGATTTTCAGTACTTCTTCCCTCCATTAATTGCAAATAGTCAACGATCATAAAACCCAGATCATGTTCAGAGTGTAGTCTCCTCGCCTTAGTCCTTATCTCCATAATGTTGCTGGAAGGGGAGTCGTCAATAAAAATAGGAATTTCTGACAAGACGCCCATGGCTTGGCCAATTCTTGGAAAGTCGTCATTATCTTCTCGATCAGACAATTTTCCAGTACGCATTCTCCAAAGGTCAACATTTGCTTCAGAGCACAAAATTCTATCTACCAATTGCTCTTTTGACATTTCCAAGCTAAATAATCCAACCGGCACTTTTTGTTTGGCAATATTCCTAGCAAAGTCCAGAGCTAAGGATGTTTTTCCCATACTTGGCCGAGCCGCTAAAACTACTAAATCAGATTTTTGAAAACCAGCTAAAACATTATCAATATCTACAAAGCCAGTAGGAGTTCCTCTGATTTTACCACCCTCTTTATGCAGTTCATCAATTCTTTCGAAAGTTTCAGTTAGAACATCTTTTATAGCAATAAAATTTTGCTTTAAATATTTTTGCGAAATACCAAATAATTTTTGTTCAGCTTGATCTAAGACTTTTTCAAGATCATCTTGTTCTTCAAATCCTAATTTTGAAATATCACCAGCCGCTGAAATCAATCTCCTCAAGGTTGCTTTTTTCTGAACGATTTTCGCATAATGAATTATATTTCCAGCTGTCGGTACAGTATTCGTTAGCGAGACTAAAAAACTCCGACCGCCAATTAAATCCAATTGATCCTTCTCGGTCAAATTATTAGCCAAACTAACTACGTCAATTGGTTCACGTTTTTCATAAAGATCTATCATTACCGCATAAATCATTTTGTGTTTTTCTTCATAAAA
>JAUWOX010000122.1 GCA_030611905.1 bacterium | reverse complement strand
ATAAAACCCATATTTAGTTTTCTTAATATTTATCAACCCATTTTTAACAGCTCTCAATTTTATCGCTTTTTGAGGACAAACAATTTCACAAACACCACATCCCTCACAAAGAAAATAATTAAGCTTAGCCTTGTTAGATTTCAATTTCAAAGCCTTAAAAACACAATTGTCAACACATAAACCACAACCAATACATTTTTTATTATCTATAATTGGTTTTTCCAAAGTAGAAATTTTTTCAGATTTATCCCAATCGCCAATCTCGTTCAACCATATAGCTAAATTAGGCGCATCAACATCACAATCACAAGCCACGATCTTTTTTTTATCACGATTAAAAAACGTCATCAAAACTGAAGACAACATTGACTTACCTACCCCTCCCTTACCACCTGAAATAACAATTTTTTTCATTTTTAGACTAACATTTTGAGCCGCAACAATAAGTGGATAAATAGTGGGAGCCGCAGTCAACAAAGGATGTGTAGCTATTTGCCACGTATTAAAATCAAAAATAGTAGCTTCTTGCTGAATAGCCATAGCAATTATATTTATCATTTCACTAACGCTTTCTGGACCCATCACTTCTCCTCCCAAAAGCAACCCTTTCGAAGATCTATCAAAAATTAATTTAACTTTTATTCTTTCAGTATTTGGCAAACCAGCAGGGTGATGATTAGGAGCTTCAGCTTCTCCAGTCACATAATCATAGTTCTCTTCCTTCGCCCGCCTCTCAATCAATCCAGCAGCTGCTAAAACTAAACCATCAATACAAGTAGAAAAGACACCGACCGTCCCTTTATTTTTCAAAGCAGATTCTAATCTATATAAATTACTACCAACAATTCTTGCCTCACTGGCTGCCACTGAAGCAAGCATTATTGGAATATTCTTACCAGTAATAAAATCTTTAGTTTGAGCGCAATCACCAACCGCAAAAATATCAGATTTATTAGTTCTTAAATACTCATCAACACATATCGCCCCCTTTTCTTCTATTTTAATACCGGCCCTTTCAGCCAACTCAATATTTGGCCTAGCGCCAATTGACAAAATAACTAAATCAGCTAACAATCTATCCCCATTTTCCAAATCTATATATTCTACTTTGTCCTTGCCACCAACTTTCTTTACTACCGCTTCAGTATATACTTCTACCCCCCTCTTTTCTAAAACACTTTGCGCCACTAAAGCAAACTCTTTATCAAAATTAGTCAATAAACAACAATTCAATGTTTCAACAATATTTATTTTTACTTTTTTCAAAAAACTCAATTCTTCAGCAATCTCAACGCCAATAAAACCACCTCCAATAATAACTATATTTTTTGCTTCGAGAACTGCTTCACGCATTTTTTTTAAATACTGATAGTCTTTTTTGATAGACCAAACATTTTCTTTATCAATTCCCTCGATAGGAATAGAATGAACTTTTGAACCAAGAGCTAAAATTAATTTATCATAATTATATTCATCACCATTCTTCAAAACAATTTCCTTCTTATCTGGTTTTATATCAACAACTCTCTCCATCACTACTTCAATATCATTATCCAGCAAAGACTGATAAGACATACAATCTTTATCAACCGAATCTAAACGATAAAAAATATATGGAATACCACAGGGAATTATTCCTTTTTGTTTATCAGTAATTAAAACAACTTTTTTTGATGGATAATTTTTTTTAGAAGTTATCCCTGCAACTGCTCCGCCAGGTCCTCCTCCAATAATTAAAATATCTACTTTTTTCATTCCATTAAACTAATTTTTAAAAAAATACATCTAACAATTGACCTTCGGAATATGCTTTGGCTATCTTTTTTGAATAAGGAATTTCTTTTTCTATCTCCAATTTGAATTTTTTCAAAACAGGAAAAATTTTCTTCTTATCGCCTAAATCAGCTTGATTTAAAACTACTTTAGTCAACACACCAATTTTCTTGCATAAAGTTAAGATCAAATCCAAATCATACGCCCCCATTAGAGTTGGTTCGGTAACAGCATAAGCAAAATCATTATCCAATAAAGCCATAATTACTGGACAATGGATACCAGCCGCTGTATCACTAATAATATAATCAGCATTAATTTTTGAAGCAAAACTTTTAGCAAATTTCTTCGTTTCACGAACAATCGGCGAAGTCTCTTCTAGAGCTGGCTTGGCCAAACCAGTAAATAAATAAAAATTTTTATTTATTTTATTCAAAAATATCTTTCCTATTTCTTCTGATCGTTTTTCAATAGCTTGATAAGGACAAACAATCCAACAAGCGCCGCAACCAGAACATAACTCTTTTAAAAACCTGGGATATTTTTTAGGTACTCTAAAAATAGCATTGTTTTTACACACAGAGGCACATAAATTGCATTTTTGACATTTGGATTCGTCTAATTGAGGAAATTTAGCATAAACCCTATCTTCAGATTTAATCAATTTTTGTCCCAAAAGTAAATAATCATTAGGGCATTCTATATCACAATCAACAAGAATAACTTTTTTATTTTCCTTAACAAACTTATTAGCTAAAAGAACAGCAAATGTTGATTTACCTGTTCCTCCTTTTCCACCAGTCACAACAATTTTTTGCATTATTAAACTTATAATAAATTATTAAATTCATTTCCAACTAATCTTTCCGTTTAATTCATTAACAATTCTTTGCTCCAGACTGACTAGGAGTATCCGTCGCCTGCAATTTTCCGTTCTGAAAATCCTCCAAGGCCTGCTTACAAGTTTTATTAAAAACCCCTGAATAAATTTTGGCTCCTGCCTGATTTAAAACATCAAAAGCTCTTGGACCAACATTGCCAGTAATAACTGCGTTAACCTTTTGATTAGCCACTATTTGAGCCGCTGAAATACCAGCACCCCTCGGAGAATCCATTGCCTCATTTACAATAGCTTTTGCCTCGCCTGTTTCAGTATCGACAACTAAAAAATACTGACAACGACCAAAACGAGAATCTACTTGGGAATCCATAGTTTTCCCAACCGCGGAAATAATAATTTTTTTCATAATTTTTTCAATTAATTAATAAAAATATTCTAAAATTATTGTCTTAATTATTATAACAATTTAATTTTATATTTTAATAACCAGTCACAATTATTTACGTCTCCGTCTTCCACCAATTGGTCCCTTCCCCTTACCAACACCCAAACCACGTCCTTTCCCTTTTGAACGAATTTTTCCTCCTGGACATTTTCTTTTTTTTGCCATATTTTTATATTTATTTATTTTCCACTTAAACTTCTATATCTATCCTAACATATTAAATCAATACACACGCAATACATACACTTCCCATTTCATCTTCATATTTTTAAATTTCTAGGTTTTTATATCTCCAAAATCTCGAACCGCTTTATGCAACACCTGCGCTGCAAAATTAGAACACAATAATTTCTTCTCCGGCATCCCTCCCAATGCCTTAACAACATCTTTATCTGAAATATTTAATACCTCATCTAAGACTTTTCCCTTAGCTAATTCTGTCAACATAGAACTAGATGCCATTGCCGCCACACAACCCAAAGTCTGAAACTTTATATCTTTAATATTATTATTCTCAATTTTCAGAGTTAATCTAATTGTATCGCCAC
>JAUWOX010000065.1 GCA_030611905.1 bacterium | reverse complement strand
TTATCAAAATTACCGAATGGATGGGGCACTAGTAACGGTTTCCCGCCATTTCCGAAGCACGGATGATCCGGCGCAGCGTACATGGAAAGTGCTTTTTTTGTGATTTTATCTCTTAAAATAAAAAAGAAAATCACTCTTGGTGATCCTTTAGTAAACGTGCCATCTAAAAAACAATTACAGATAAATAAAATAGATTTATTAAGCTTAACAACGACCATAGGTTTAGCCGTTAGAGGAATTAATGTGCAAGAATATCAAAGAAGATAATTTGAAATTTTAAATTCGAACATGATCACTATCAATCTCCTTTCTTCCAAAGAAAAAAAAGACATTACTTTTGAAAAAACTAACATTTCAATTATTAGTTCTTTTGTAGTTTTATTAATTGTTTCAGTATTATTATCAATTGTTCTTTATACCATCCACGATCTTCAAAAAGAAAATCTAAAAGCGCTTAGCCAGCAGGCAGCTTCTGTCAGGCAATTTCTCGACAAAGAAGAAAATAAAGCAATGGAAGAAAAAGTTAGAAAAATAAATTATTATTTAATTACTATAAATAAAAACGAAAAAGAAAGAACACGTTTTTCGAAATCTCTAGCAGAAATAGCCAGTCTAACACCCGACAAAATAAGATTGTTTAATATAGCACTTAGTAAAGAAGAAAAAAAGTTTGAAATTTCCGGCAATGCTAAATCACGCGACAGTCTTTTGCAGTTTTCTGAATATTTAGAAAAATCGGAATATTTTGAAAACATCGAATCACCTTTATCTAATCTAATCAGTCCTACAAATATAAATTTCAGCTTAACCGGAGGATTAACAGAGAAAGCGCTTACTAACAGATGACAGATGCTAGATACCCGATATCAGTTTGACGTTAGAATATCTAACATCAAATATCTATTAGCTATTAACTATTAGCTACGCATGAAATCATTAACGAAAAATCAAAAACTTCTTTTAACTGTTGGCATTGGTTTATGCATTATTATTTTATATATTGCAGTAATTATTTATCCTCAAACATCAAATATTCTTAAATTTAATGAAGATATTCACCAAGAGAAGATACAGCTTGCCCAGCTTGATATAGAAGGCGCAGACCTAAAAAAGTTTAAAGACAAAGAAGCAGAAGTCAATTATATTTTAAACCAACTTTCTGTTCATTTAATTAAAGAAGAGGATATACTGGATTTTATTGTTCAGCTAGAAGATATTGCTGAAAAAACCAATAACGAACAAGAAATTAATATCCAACAGGAAGAAGAAAAGCCGGCAGTAAAGAAAACCGAAGGAAACACAGAAGAAACAGAATCATCACAAGATGGAATAAAAGTTCAGGTAACCTTAAAAGGAGACTTTAATAGTCTAATGGATTATCTAACAGAACTGGAAAACGCTGAAATTCTAAGTGATCAGTTAAGTCTTAATACGCAACTTCAGGGATTAGATGAAACCAAAACAAATACGCCATTAACCGAAGAGGAAGAAATTCCATCCGACAATCAGCTTTCTACTGTTATTGAATTAAATGTATATTTAGCAAAATAAATTAGTTTTAATAGTTTAATTAGTTAATCAGGTTATGGCAAAAAACAAAACAAAACAACCATTTAGCCAAAAAGCGTCTCAATATCTGAAAGAAAACACGGCTAGAGCAATTATCATCCTAATTTCCCTCATTGCTCTTTGTTTAGTAATTTTTGGTATATGGATTTATATGATAAGCTTTATGATCCCTCAGAAACCCGCTTCTAGTGAAGTAATGCAAAAAAGGCTAAGTATCAATTCTAAGCTATATACTGAAGTCATGGAACAGCTCCAAAAAAAAGACCCTACTCAAGAATACAAAGATCCTTTTGCTGATTAATTACGGGGGTGCTCGTTATCCGTTCTCGTAGAATGACTGGCGATTGCCAGTTTTTTAATAAAAAAAGACCCCACAAAGTAGGATCTGAAAAGAGTAAATTCAGAAACCCAGGCGTGTGCCGTGAAGACTCTACGGCAGCCTCTGCAGAGACTGCGCAAATAAAGCTCCCCTCGCAGACACACTACTGGCTGGGAACGTAGCCAACAGCTCCACCAGCCGACCCCCGAGATAGCCGCTTTTTGAATTTTAGATAAAAGCGTCTTTCTTGGGAGTCGCTGGAACTACTGTCAGTCCTTGAATAATACTCTATGTAGATTCCCTGTCAGCCTCATTGAAAATAGTAATCAGCTGCTTATTAGCCAAATGTCGTAATTTCTAAGATTGTGGCTTAAATAAGCCAAATACCTTAAATAAGCCCAAAAGTGAATTTAACGGCTAATGTCGTCGATAATAGCCGTTGACAAATTTAATCTTAAATAAAGCATTCAAACGGCTAGTAACGACGATTAGCCGTTATTAAAGAAAAAAGGGATGGAAACACAGATATTCGCAACATTCGCAGCTTTCGTATATTCGTATTATGCTATATGAAATACCCTCTTTTTCAGCGTTCAGCTTGCCTAAGCCCAAAGCCCAAAATGCTGTGGATAGGCTAGTGCATAGCCTGGAGAAATTTAGCCATTATTCTAAGATTTAGGCTTAAATAAAGCAAAAACACCAGTTTTCAAAAAAGGCATTGACACTGTTTTTGAGTCAGGTAGAATACTAGTGCAACCGAGATGAATTGATATTTCGGTTTTTTTATCCCTATAAATTAGGGGGTAAAAATCACTAAAATTTAATCTAATTAAGCTTAAAAATTGGCTGGATAATTCTAGAAAAACTGTCTTAACTTGAATCGGTCACCAGTCAATGGAAGTAATAACTTATTAGTTATTCGTAAAATCTTAAAAATCTTTGTTCATCTAATGCCCAAAATCAAGATTGGGTTGAGCAAGATTTCGACAATCGCTACAAAAACAAAAGAGAGATCAAAACAAAATTTGCATATTTTACAACCTATAAAAAGAGTAGTCCAGAAATACAGCAAGTACTATATACATGCTGCAATTATAGTAATTGCGCTTGTGGTTGCCCTGTTTAATGTATTGGGTCAAGAAGAAACTGTTACTGTTAAAGACAGCAGCATTCTAGCCAATCTAGTTCTTCCTGAACAGGAAAAATATGAGGTTGTCAAAAGCACTTCTGATCAGCCGGCTAAAACCAACTATCTTTCTATCATTTCTATTGCCAGCGCTTCTCAAACTGGTGGTGCTATGAACACTAACAAAAATGCTGTTGGTTCTACTGCTATTACAACTCTTGCTAAAGCATCAAAAGACCTACCGGTCTTTAATAACGATACTTTGGTAAAAAATGGTTCAGTTCAAACTACCAAAACCAAGCCTAAAAATAAGGCCAGGAAAGAACCTTTCAAGTACTTTGTTACTGAAGACGATACTATTACTTCTATTGCTTATAAGTTCTCAATTGATCCAGCTACAATTCTAGTTGAAAATGATCTATATGCTGATGACATAATCAAGCCTGGTATGGAATTAAACGTCCTTCCTGTTCCAGGTGCTTCTAAGACAGTTGAATCTGGTGAAACTCTAGAAGAAATTGCTTCAGCTTATGAAGCTGATATTGATGAAATTATCAAATTCAATAAGCTAGCTAAAGCTGATAGTATTAAGGAAGGTCAAATCCTTGTTATTCCTGACGGCGTCAGAGAAGTAAAAGAACGACCTATTCCTGAACCAGAAATTCAAGAGACTTTAATGGCTGCCTATGATGAGGAATACAATGAGAACGCTTATGAAGCTCCTCAAACTGTTTATGAAGCCCCAGTTGTCCAACCTCGTGGTAATGTTGGCAACAGCTTTCCTTGGGGTCAGTGTACTTGGTATGCTGCTCAAAGACGCGGTGATGTTACCTGGATGGGTAATGCCGGTGAATGGTTATGGAATGCTCAAGCTCAAGGTAGACCAACTGGTAGGATTCCTGCTGTTGGCGCTATACTTGTTACTTCAGAGTCTTGGTGGGGCCATGTTTCCATCGTTGAAGCAGTTAACGGTGATCAGGTTACCATTTCAGAAATGAACTATGCTGGATTTGGTATTACTTCTACTAGAACACTATCAAACAGCAGTGGTGTAATTAAAGGCTATATCTACTAATCACAAATTAACGCGAATCTCTGATATTCGCTAATACGAAAACCCCGGAAATCCCGGGGTTTTCTTGTACATCAAATTTTGCTATTTTAGGCCTCAAGGCTGTTTTACCCCTACTTCAAGCTGTCAATAGGCAAACAAAATCAACGCCTGCCTAACCTGCCTACCGTCAGGTAGGGCTAATAGTGTTATTCCTTCGTCTTTGGACTCCGCCGGACCCGCTTTATTAGTCGTTCAAAAAGGGTCACAAAACGCCCTTCCTGTGGGTAATTTTAGCCAGTTTTTGGCCTAAATAAAGCAAAATACCCTATTTTTCAAAAAATGTATTGACGTCATTTTTAGGCCTGCTAGACTTATTAGAACTTTGGAAATCACGTGTATGCGTGGTTTTTTAGTTCCTTAAATCTTTGTAGCTTGTAACCCATAACCCGTATCCCGGGTTACGGGTTGCGCGCTAACGCGTCACTTACATCATGGAGCATGCCGAAATGTACGAGGTTGAATACGGAGGTATTCCCTTGTATCAGGCGTCTCTATAATAAAATGCAAAGAATAATAACAATTACTGTTGCGATCGCTATATTTATGTTAACATTAGCTCCTTCTCTAGCTAAAGCTGATACTGTCAAAAATGTTACCACAGCCAAAATTCTTGAAAAAAGATTAAACAGTTCATTAGAATTTAAGGCTGAAAACGGTATTAAAAAAGACAAAATTGTCAAACGCAAGGAAAAGAGAAAAGCTAAATTAGCCAAGGCTGAAAAGAACCTTAAAAAATTAGAAAGCGATTATGAAACTGCCAAAATTGGTGACACAACCGGCTTTGACAAAATCTATAAAGAAGCTGGTGAAAAATATGGTGTTCCATGGGAAGTTTTATCTGCTGTTCATCAAGTTGAAACCGGAAGATCTGGTGATACCAGTATTAGTTCTTATGCCGGTGCCCAAGGTCCTATGCAGTTTATTCCTTCTACCTGGGCAATGTATGGCGTAGATGGTGACGGTAATGGTACTGCCAACATTCATGATGCTGATGATGCTATTCACTCTGCGGCTAATTACTTGGCTGCCTCTGGTGCTAGCAATGGTGATATTTACAACGCTATTTTCGCCTATAATCATGCTGACTGGTATGTGAATCAGGTATTAGGTATTGCTAGAGGTGTTGGATATAATGCTTAAGTCAGTTAACAGTAAACAGAAAACAGTTGACTATTAATACCGCTTAGCGGCCAAAAACTCCGAGAATATTCGGAGTTTTTTGGTGGAAATAAAAAAGACCTATGAAATTAGGTCTATGATTGAGCGTTGGCTTCGGGCTGGGCTTCTAGTCCTTGTTCTAGTTTGGCCAAAAAATGAGCTTCGCTGTCAGTTTTATTTCTATCGGCTTGTTGGATTACTTCCTGCAGAAGGTGGATCGAGCCTGGCTGCCCAAGTAGGCGACGCCCTGTATGCTTTCTTTTTTCTGCAGCAACAAAAAAAACATTGATAGTAAATCGACCTGCTTCAAGTGCTTCAAGCAATACTTCAAGCGCTTCATCCGAAGGATCATAACAATCAGCAACCTTGAACAAATCACCCAAAAAAGCTTCCGTGATACGCAGAACGCTAACAGAAGGATCAGCATCAGCCATGCTGACAAAACGCTGAATCAATTCTTCTGATATTGTTCTTTTGGAACATCGATCTCTGATTTTTTGTTCTGAAAGAACTGGATTCTTATCCGTCATGCTATCCTCCTTGTCGGGGCGTTGGCGAAAAAGTGCTATTTGTAAGAATAGTATATTTTGAACTACCTGTCAATGCTATCTGGATCTGCTATTGGTCGTCGATAAAAAATTCTATTAGCTATTAGCCATTAACTATTATCACTTAGCAATTAGCTCAATACAACTTCTTTCCTTGATTCCACTGCATCCATGGATAACCGCCATTTATTATCTTATAATTTTCAACTCCTATTTTGGCCAGAAAATCAATGATTTTTTGCCGGCCTAATTTCGGGTC
>JAUWOX010000001.1 GCA_030611905.1 bacterium | reverse complement strand
AAAAATAAATAAAAAAATATGAAAAAAATATTAATCGTTGAAGATGAAGAATCGGTAATCAATATTCTGTCTGACAAATTTAGCCAAGAAGGATTTGAAATACTCAAAGCCAGAAATGGCGAAGAAGGACTTGAACTTGCTTTAGAAAAGCATCCCGATCTAATTTTACTCGACATTATCATGCCCAAAATGGATGGCATTACCATGTTGAACAAACTTCGCGAAGACGAGTGGGGTAAAGAAGTTCCTGTTGTTGTTTTAACAAATCTCAGCGCTGCTGACAAAAAGACAAAGAGAGTTGAAAAAGAAGTTAATGAATATTTAATCAAGGCCGATTGGAAATTGGATGACGTAGTAAAAAAAGTAGAACAAGAATTAAATAATAAATAGTAATAAAAAATATGTCTGAAAAAATATTAATCGCAGAAGACGACAAGTTTTTAGCAATCGCTCTGATTGATAAATTAAAAAAAGAAAATTTTGAAGTCATTACTGCTGTTAATGGTGAAGAAGCTCTTGCAAAAGTCAAAAATGAAAAACCAAACCTAGTTCTATTAGATTTGATTATGCCTGTCAAAAACGGCTTTGAGGTTCTTGAAGAAATGAAACTTAGCGGAGAGTTAAAAACCATTCCCGTTATTGTTTTGTCTAATCTAGGACAACAAGAAGACGTCAAAAAATGCAGAGATATTGGTGCGGTAGACTATTTGGTCAAAGCTGATTGGACAATGGCCAAGGTCGTCGAAAAAATTAAAGAACATTTAGCTAGAAACAAATCTTAAAATTATGCAAGTTACTAATGAAAAATTGCAGCAACTTCTAGTTGAGTCCGGTCATATCGGACAGGCTGATTTTGAAACCGCTCAAAAAGAAGCTCAAGAGCAGAATATCTCACTAGAGGATGTATTGATCAATAAAAACCTAGTCACTGATGATCAATTAGGCAAACTCATTGCTGACGATCTGGGGTATAAATTTGCCAATTTAAAACGCGAAGGCATTGATAAAAATATTTTCAAAATGATTCCTAGCGTAGTTGCCAAAAATCAATTGGCCATTGCTTTTGCTCGTGATGAAAATGGAATAAAGATAGCCATGAATAATCCTGCAGATCTAGATTTCATTAGCCTGATGAAGAAAAAAACAGGAGAAAAAGTAATTCCTTATTTTGCAACTAAGAGAGATATCCTGCTATCCCTTGATATTTATCAGAAAAAGCTAGGAGAACAATATGATGAATTAATAAAAAAAAGTGTTACAGAAGCAGAAAAAAAGATCAAAAAAGATGTTCCTATCGTTAAGCTTGTTGATACCCTACTGGAATACGCTTATAAAAACAAAGCTTCGGATGTTCACATTGAGCCTCATAAAAACAAAATTGTTGTCCGCTTTAGAATTGACGGAGTCCTACATAATGCCATGGATCTGCCAATAGATCTTTTGGAGGCTATTGTCAGTCGAATAAAAATTTTAGCCAGACTTCGTACAGATGAACATTTCTCTGCCCAAGACGGCAAAATCTCACGAGAATTTAATGGCGAAGAAATCGATATACGTGTATCAATTGTCCCTATTACATCTGGTGAAAAAGTTGTGATGCGTATTTTATCAGAACACGCCAGACAATTTACTCTAGATACTTTAGGTTTAAGCGAAAAAACTCTGGAAAAAGTTGACAATGCTGTTAAAAGGCCTTGGGGCATGATCTTGGCAACCGGGCCAACTGGCTGTGGCAAAACAACTACTCTTTATTCAGTCTTAAAAATTTTGGATCGTCCAGAAGTAAATATAGCAACCATTGAAGATCCAGTTGAATATGATATTGACGGAGTTAATCAGATCCAAGTTAACACGCGTACCAATTTAACCTTTTCTAAAGGGCTTCGTTCTGTAGTTCGTCAAGATCCAGATATTATTATGGTTGGTGAAATTCGCGACGAAGAGACAGCCAGCACTGCAGTTAATTCAGCCATGACCGGCCATCTGGTTCTTTCTACCCTACATACCAATAATGCAGCCACTGCCATTCCCAGATTCCTTGATATGAAGGTTGAGCCATTTTTAATTGCTTCAACTATTAATGTCATTATTGCCCAGCGTTTAGTCAGAAAAATATGTGAAAAATGCCGCGCCAGTTTAACTTTAGATCAGAAAAAAATAAATGAAATTAAGCAGCAGCTAGGTCCTAGAGCTTCAAAAATATTGGATGAACATATCAGCAATAATCAGCTTACAATTTATCAAAGCAAGGGATGCAAGGCCTGTCAGGACACCGGCTATTCAGGGAGGATTGGAATATTTGAAGCATTAAAGATGGACGACAGTATAAAAAAATTAATCATGGAAAAGACCAATGCCGCCAAGATAGAAAAGCAAGCAATTGAAAATGGTATGACTACTATGATAGAAGATGGAATTAAGAAAGTTATGGCTGGAGTTACTACTATTGATGAAATAATTAGGGTAACGCAGGAATAATGACCAATTTCTAATAACTAATCAATTACTAATGCCCAATTTCTAATGTCGAAATTTTGTCATTAGAAATTAGACATTGATTAGATATTAGTAATTAGATATTAGATATTAAGAAATGGCTAAAACAAAAAAAAGACAATTTAATATTAATATTGGCCGCATTTCTCTAATTGACAAGGCTTTGTTTACAAAACATCTCGCAGTAATGCTCGGTGCCGGTTTAACAATCAACGAAGCTCTAGATGTCACTGCCGACGAAGCAGTTGGAAAATTTAAAATTGTTCTAGAAGACATGAAAGAACAAGTCATTGCCGGCAAATCATTAGCCGATACTATGCAAGCTCATGCAAAGGTCTTTTCCGAACTTTATATCAGCATTGTCCGAGTAGGTGAAAAAAGTGGAACTTTAGTTGAAAGCTTAAATCAACTAGCTGTTCAATTAGAAAAAGAACATCAACTCCGCAACACAATTACGCAAGCTATGCTTTATCCAATCATTGTTTTGATTGCAATAATTCTGGTTGGCGGCGGCATTTCCATTTTTGTTCTTCCAAAATTACAATCAATGTTTGATGTTTTTCAAGGAGAACTTCCGTTAGCGACCAAAATATTATTATGGATAGTAGATGTTTTAATTAATTATGGAATTTACATTTTTTTCGGTTCAATAATTTTAATTATCTTCCTGATTTGGTTCTTGCGCCTCAAGTCAATAAAACCATATTGGCACGCGCTATTGCTAAAAATTCCCATCATCAAGCCAATAATCAAAAATATCAACCTGGCCCGCTTTAATCGAGGCCTTGGAACTCTATTAAAAAGTGGCCTCCCCATTACCGAAAGCTTACACATCGTTGCCAATACAATGGACAATGAAGTATACAAGAAAAGCATTAACGAAGTTTTAGCTGGAATAAAGGAGGGGAATAGCATGAATTCTTTGATGCGGCCAATGGACAAAGTATTTCCCAAAATCACTTCCCGCATGATCGATGTTGGCGAAAAATCTGGCAAACTCGAAGAAGTTCTAATCTTTCTCGCCAAGTTTTATGAATCAGAAGTAGATAAATCATCAAAAAACTTATCTACGACACTAGAGCCAGTTTTATTAATAATCATTGGTTTAATTGTTGGCTTTGTTGTTATTGCGATAATAACTCCGATTTATCAATTGACATCGACTATTGGCGAGCAGACTAATTAATAATTACTAATATCTAATCAATGCCTAATTACGCAAAGATTTAGGCATTCGTAATTGATTAGGAATTAGTTATTAGAAATTAGTAATTTAAGCCATGAAGGGCTTTACTCTCGTAGAATTAATTTTAGTAATTGCTATAATTGCAATATTAGCTGCCATGGCTATTCCTACTTTGGGAAATTTTTCGAACCGGACACAAATAGATGCCACGACTAGTGAAATAATTAGCGCGCTTCGATTTGCGCAGCAAAAAGCAATGGCCGTTGAGCAAGACTCTATGCATGGAGTCTATTTTGATGAACCTAATAATAAATTCGTCTTATTTCGCGGTAACAATTATGGCGATAATCCTTCTGAAAACATAGAATTTGATTATCCAAATGTCATCAATGTTGCTCAGGGCTTTACCAACAATCAAGTTGATTTTGAAAAACTTTTCGGCACAACAAGCGACACTGGAAACATAACCATCACCAACAATATCAATCAAACAAAAACTGTTAGTGTCAGCAGTGTAGGAAAAATTGAATATGAATAGTTAATTATTAATTTCTAATATCTAATTACTAATCAATAACTAATGACAAATGACCAAATTTGATTTAGAGGAAAGAACTGCAAAATTTGGAGAAGAAATTATAAAATTTACTAAAAGCATATCTGAAACATCGATTAATAAATCAATAAAATCTCAGATAACCAGATCTGGAACAAGTGTTGGAGCAAATTATTGTGAGGCAGATAATGCGGAATCAAAAAAAGATTTTAAACATAAAATTGGGATCTGCAAAAAAGAATCTAGAGAAACAATGCATTGGCTAAGAATGACAGCGATAGCTATCCCTGAACAAAAAGATGAAGCCAGAATGCTTTGGAAAGAAGCAAAAGAATTGAATCTTATTTTTAATGCAATTATTCACTCAGCAAACAGGTCGAATAAAATTACTAATATCTAATTTCGAAGAGTTTAGTCATTATAAATTAGAAATTGATTAGTAATTAGTTATTAGAAATTAGAAATTGAAGTAGATATTGATTAGTTATTAGATATTTATGAAGGAGAAAGGCCAAAGTTTAATCGAAATAGTCATAGCATTAGGGCTTTTTGTTATTATAGCTGGTGGAATAATGACGCTGGCTTTGGGCGCACTGATTTCAGAAAGACAAGGCGGAGAAATTACTCAGGCAACTCTTTATTCACAAGAGGGATCTGAAGCAACTCAAAGCATCCGTGATCAAGCTTGGAATAAATTAGCATATTACGATGACGGCGCTACTCATGGCCTTGATAACTCATCAGGCATTTGGGATATTGCTGGCTTTGACAATTCTTGGAAAAAATTTACTCGAACAGTTGAAGTTAATGAGGTTACCCGTGACGCAAGCGGCAATATCGGAGCAGGTGTAAATGACATAGAAACCAAAGAAATTGTTGTTAATACAGATTGGTCTTTTGCTCTTGGCCGCTCTAATCAAGTTGCACAAACCTTCTATCTAACAAATTGGAACAGGGGATTATGGACACAAACGACAGAAGCAGAATTTAATACTGGCACAACAAATAATACGCAAGTGACAAATGATTCGGGCGGAGAAGTGAAGTTGGCTGCTGGTGGCGGCGGAGGTGATACTTACGGCAATTCTTTTTTAGTCGAAAGCACAGGCGGAATTAATGCCATGAACAATGCTAATAAGTGGACTTCCATTCGTTTTACAGCTCAAAATACCAAGACAGTTGAAGCTCTTAGAGTTTATCTAGATAGAGAACAAGGCAATAGTCCTACTTATCGCTATGGATTGCAAGCAGACAGTGGCGGCGATCCTTCTGGGACTTGGCTCGGGGGAACCAATAATGGTTATGGTGATCTAAAAGCCACTTCAGATGAATGGCAAACTGTTAGCCTAAACGAAACAGTTGATCTAACACAAGGTACGACTTATCATCTAATTATCCAGCATCAATCAGGCCAGATCAATAATGGTAAATACATCGACATCAGACAATCATCACCACGCAATCAGCGGATTCCTTATAACAATACGACTGATTCCAATTCTAATGTTATTTGGACCGACAATAGCGGCAGTTCTTGGGTAGCCCAAGATACACAACCAATTTATGTTCTAGAATATAATGACGCAACTTTTGAAGGCAATCCATATTATCAAAATACTGAAATAAATATATATAGTACTTTTTACCAAGGCGAGATTTTTACACTCAGCGGCGGAAATAAAACAGTTTCTAGTGTTGGATTTTATGTAAAGCAAAAAACAAACGCAGAGCCTCAGGCTGACATTATAGTCACACTTCACGATGTTACTAATGATGTTCAGCTAGCCAGCAAAATCCTGGCCACCCCAGCAGATGTTACTCCGGCTTTTGCCTGGCACGAGGTAAATTTTGACAGCCCAATTGCCTTAACAGACGGCGATCAATATCGCATCTACATCCATTCCAGCGGCACAGCAATTGGTCAAGCCTATCAAATTTTTACACTAGACAATACAAATGACGCTAGTGATAATGGTATCAATTACTTAGCAACTAATTCCACTTATTCATTCAGCAATAATAGCGGAACCAATTGGACAGATAATAATAATCAAGATGTTGCTTTTAGATTTCCTCCCAGTGCTGGCGGTTATCAACTTTCCGGCACTTATGAATCATCAGATTTTGGTCCGCAGGCCAATTACAACCTTCTCAAATGGACGCAAACTTTACCAGGTCCAGCCTATGATTTCAAGGTCCAAATAAAAACAGCTCCAGATTCTGGAGGGTCTCCTGGAGCATGGTCACCTACTTGGTGCGGCCCCGAAGGCGAAGATGGAGATGAAACAGACTATTTTACTGATCCAAATGGCGAAATAATCAATCCAGATCACATCGGAGACAATTGGATCAAATATAAATTAACTTTGACAGGCGATGGTGCTAATACACCGGTGCTTGAAGATATTACTGTGAATTATAAACCACTTTAGAAATTACTAATAACTAATTACTAATGTCTAATCAATGCCTACTTTAATTCCTAATAACTAATTAATAATCAATATCTAATTACTAATGCTCAATGTCGTAACTAGAAATTAGAAATTGATTAGATATTAGATATTTATGCAGTCATTAGCCATTATTCATTGATTAGTAATTAGATATTAGAAATTAGATATTATGAAACAAAAAGGCTTTACATTAATAGAACTAATCCTATCTATCGCAATCATCGCAATTTTTATTACAGCGCTGACTTATTTTAGTATCGACGTTTTTAAAACAAAGGCCAAAGCTAGTTCAATCAACGAAGTCCAGCAAAATGTTCGTTTTGCAATGCAACGCTTGACATATTATATCCGCAATTCTGAAGACGGCATTGATGTCGGCGACTCACAATTTAGTCCCACAGATCCAGGCAGACTTCATCTTGAAATGGGAGCTGGTGCCAATGACGATATTGTCTTTGACATTGATTCTAACAGACTAAGAATAAAAATAGGTAATGCCGCGCCTGTTTATTTAACAATAAGTGATGTTAATATTACTAGTTTGATTTTCTATAATAATTCTGCCCCTGGAACTCCAGGCAATATTACAATTACTTTATCAGCAGAATTCAACAATCCTGGCGGAAGACAGGAGTTTAATTATTCATATGATGTTGAGACGAGCACGTCTTTACGAAATTATTAATAACTAATTTCTAATGTCTAATCAATTCCTAATATCTAATAACTAATTTCGGCATTAGACATTAGTCATTAGGCATTGATTAGTAATTAGATATTAGAAATTAGACATTTAGATAGATATTATGAAAAATCAATCCGGACAAATAGCTCTCATCGCTATTCTAATTATCTCAGCTGCTGTTTTAGTAGTTTCTTTAGCGATCAGTTCAATGGGAATTAATGAAGCCTTAATGAGCTTTGACGAACAAAGATCAGAAAATGCCTTTCAAATAGCTGATGGCTGCATTGACGAGGCTATCTTGCGCTTGCGTCGCGTAAAAGACGGTGAAGAGGCCTCGTATAATGGCGGGACTTTGAATTTTGGTTCAAATTCGTGTACAATAACTATAACAACACAAGGACAGAATCGAATTATTGATGTCACTGCAACAGTAAATTCAACAATAATTCGTAAAATACAAGCCACTGTACGCTGGAATCCGTCTTTTGCTTTAACTAGCTGGCAAGAAACGCAATGATAATTACCAATTTCTAATTACTAATCAATTTCTAATGACTAATAACAAATTTCGATATTGAGCATTAGTAATTAGATATTAATTAGAAATTATTTATTAGATATTAGAAATTTCAACATTATGTCCATCTTTGGAAAAAAATACTTTGGAATCGATATATCCGACAATGCTATTAAGGCAATGGAGCTTTCGGGTTCCTTTTCTTCAGCCACTCTAAATTCATATGGCAATTTAGATTTACAAACCAAAATAATCAAAAATGGCCAGGTTGTAAATAAAAAATTATTAACTGAAGCTATCAAACAAGCTATCGCTCAAACACAGCCCAAAAAAATATCTACTACCAGCTGCCTCTTTGCTCTTCCAGAATCAAAGCTGATTTTAACACATGTCAAAATTTCTAAAAAAATACAACAAGAAAATCTCAATAAGGAAATTTTACAGAAAGTTCAAGAGATTATACCTTTCCAGTTAAAAGAAATTTATTATGATTACAAGACTGTTTTGGATTACGAAGATTACTATGAAATACTGTTTGCCGCTGTGCAAAAAGATATTTTGAATGATTTTATAGAAGTTTTCAAAAACGCTAATCTAGATTTGGAAATAGTCGATTTTGAATCCGCCTGCATGGTTCGATCTTTGATTGGCAATTGTAATATGAACGATGCTTATGCTATAATTGATATAGGAGGACGAACAACTATTATCAGTATTTATGATTACTGTAATATCAGATTTACTAATAATATCTCAATTGCCGGTAACACTTTTACGGAATCAATCGCTACAAAATGGGACTTGTCCTTTCAGGAAGCTGAGGAATTCAAAAAGAGTTATGGCTTAGATCCAGTCGCCGAAGAAGGAAAAGTTATGCTTGTTCTGCAAAAAACCATTCAAGAACTTCTAGCCGCTGTTAAAAAAGATATTAACTATTATCAAGACAAGACCGGTCGCAAAATTTCCAAAATTATCCTTTGCGGAGGTTCGGCCTTAATGCCTAAAATATCTGATTATCTTGCAAAAAATATAAATATTACATCAGAAATAGGCAATCCTTTTACTAAAATAAAAAGTCAGCAAAAAATCACAGATAAGATTTTTTATGCTACAGTCGCTGGTTTAGCCCTCCGTGGCCTTGAAAAAAATCCTCACAAACTAGGAATTAATTTATTAAAAAATATAAAATGAAAAAATTAAAACAAAAAGGCTTTACTTTAATTGAGTTAATTCTTGTCATCGCAATTATTATTATTATTGCCGCAGCCATTTTCGTTGCTCTAAATCCCGCCAAAAGAATTGGCGATGCCAATGATTCTCAAAGATGGAGTGAAGTTAACTCAATCTTAGGTGCAATACAGCAATCTATTGTTGACAATTCTGGAACTTTTCCAAATCAAGCAACGTGGGCAGCAACCAATTATTATCAATTAGGGACAGATGCAGCTGGTTGCAATAATTGTACTGCTCAAGCTACTCAAGCCGCTTGCCTTAATTTAACAGACCTCGTCACTAATAATTATCTTGGTTCTATTCCAGAAGATCCGACGATAGGTTCTAGCGGCAAAACAGGCTATTATGTTCAGCGCGCAGCAGGAGGAATTGTCACCGTCGGTGCCTGTACAGCTTATTCCGGTGCAATTTCAGTCCAGCGTTAATAATATAATAATCTTTTAAAGCATGGCAAAAGAAATATCAAGCAAGAATCTTCCTCTGGGAAAAATAATCATCACCGCTATAATTTACATGATTATTTCACAAGTTATTCATTTTATTGGAGCCATGGTTACCATGACATATTACATGGATCCGCAATATCATAAAGTCTGGTCAGTTTTTATGATGCCGGTAGCTGGACCACCGCCATTAAGTTTTACTCTTCTGGGATTGGCCTTCGCTCTAATCAACGCTTCAATTTTTGTTTCAGTATATGCAATTATAAAAAACGGCATCCCTGGACAAATTCCTATCCAAAAAGGATTGATGTATGGCTTTTTAGTATTTTTGCTAGTTGGTGTGTCATTCTTTCTCGCATTGCTTCTTCTTGTCAATTTACCGATAAATTTACTGGTTTATTGGCTCTTTGAAGGCTTAGTTATCTACTTGATTAATGGTTTAATTACAGCTAAAATAATAAAGTAAATGAAAAATTTTTTTATCAAAGAAAGGGGGTGAGTGTATGCCAGAAACAAGTTCAAGAGACGTGGAAGAAAATAAAATTTTCGCTGTTTTGTCTTATCTAGGTATCTTAGTAGTTGTTCCTCTATTAGCTAAAAAAGACAGCAAATTTGCCATGTTTCACGCTAAGCAAGGATTAGTTCTATTAATTGCCTGGGTAATAGCATGGTTATTGTCCTTTGTCTTTATCGGCTTTATCCTTGATATCATTCTAATTGTTTTCAGTATTTGGGGAATTGTCAATGCGGCTACAGGAAAATGGACTAAGCTTCCATTAGTTGGAGATTTAGCTGAAAAATTCAAATTCTAGTGTTGCGTGAATATGCACGAATGCCCCTCGCGCTATGGCGTTCGAGGCCACGAATCTCACTAATTCGTGAATAAAAAATAGTATATTATTTTTTGATCTGGGCGGGGTTACATGCCCCGCTCTTTCAAAGTAAATTGACAATTCGCATATTCGCACTTGTCCGCCGGAGCTCGCAAGCAAAGGTGGATCATTCGCATTATTCGTAAATTCGTATTATATATTATGGACAAAAGAACAAAAATAATTTGTACAATTGGGCCCGCATCTGAATCAAAAGATGTGCTTTTAAAAATGGTTAAAGCAGGCATGAATGTTTGCCGGCTTAATTTTTCTCATGGAACCTATCAACATCATCAAGAATTGATTAGCAACATCAAACAGATTGGCCAAGAATTGAATCTACCCATCGCCGTTATGGCCGACTTACAAGGTCCGCGCATTAGAACTGGCCAGCTGTCTGAAAAGGGAATAGAAATAAAGAAAGACCAAGAGATTATTCTTAATGCTCAAGACCATCAAGCAGGAAAAATCCCTGTAACCTATAAAAAATTAGCTCATGATATTAGTTCCAATGAACGTATTCTGATTGACGACGGCTTGATAGAATTAAAAGTAAAAAAAATAAATCAAGAAGATGTTTATTGCCAAGTAGTTCGCGGCGGTCTTCTTAAAACTCATCGCGGAATGAATTTTCCTGATACTAAATTATCCATTGCGCCAATTACAGAAAAAGATAAAAAAGACCTTAAATTTGCTATTAAAAATAATGTCGATTTTATAGCGCTTTCTTTTGTGTCCCGTGCCAAAGACATTTATGATTTAAAATATTTAATTAAAGAATTCGCACCAAAAAAAGAAGAAGAGAAACGAGCACCAATCATGACCATTGCCAAGATTGAAAGGAAAGAAGCAGTTCATAATATCAAAGAAATTATTGAAGCAGTTGATGGAATAATGGTTGCTCGCGGCGATTTGGGAATTGAATTGCCTGCCGAAGACGTTCCCTTGCATCAGAAAAAAATGATCGACCTATGTTTAGCGGCCGCCAAGCCAGTTATTGTTGCCACTCAAATGCTGAATTCTATGATTGAAAATCCTAAACCAACCCGCGCCGAAGTGTCTGATGTTGCCAATGCTGTTATTGATCATACTGATGCAGTCATGCTTTCCGCAGAGTCAGCCACTGGTAAATTTCCAGTTCTAAGCGTTGAAACAATGACTAAAATAGTCAGCAAAACTGAAAAATCAGAATATGATGACTTGGTTTTACAGGGGATGTTAAAAAAATTGCCAATAGATACCGCCATTAGTGAAGTTGCTAATATTTTAGCTTCCAGTGTTAACGCCAGATTAATATTAGTTGCTTCCTTGTCAGGATATACCGCTCGAATTGTTTGCCGCTATCGACCCGAATTACCAATTTATGTTACAACAGATAATCAAAGAGTCCGCCGCCAGCTCAATTTATCTTGGGGCATTATTCCGTTTTTACTTCCCACTTGCAAATCAATTGAAGAATTAATTGATCGATCACTAGGTTATTTGCAAAAAGAAAAAAAAGTAAAAAAACAAGACAAAATAATTATTATTGCTGGCGAACCAGTCGGACGATCCGGAGTTAACCTTGTAGAAATAAAAGAAATAAAATAATGCAATATATTCGTTGGTTCAAAGACTTGTCAATGAAAGACGTCCCACTCGTTGGCGGGAAAAATGCGTCTTTGGGCGAAATGTATCAAAAACTTAGCCAAGAAAACATCCGTGTCCCCAATGGCCTTGCCATTACTGCAGATGCTTACTGGTATTTTCTAAAAAAAGCTGGAATTAAAAATAAAATAAAAGAAATTTTAGCAGGAATTAGTAAAGAAGATGTTCAGGAATTGATCAAACGAGGCGGCCAGATCCGTCAGACCATTATCCAAGCTCAATTTCCGAAAGACTTAGAAAAAGAAATAAAACAAGCTTATCGAAAAATAAGCCAAGAATATAAAAAACAAAATCTAGATGTTGCTGTTCGTTCCAGCGCCACAGCTGAAGACGCTCCCACTGCATCTTTTGCCGGACAGCAAGAAACATATTTAAACATAAAAGGGGATCAAGCCTTGCTTCAAGCCTGCAAAAAATGCATGGCTTCTTTATTTACCAATCGTTCTATTTCTTATCGCTTAGACAAGAAAATTAGTTTATTTAATGTTGCTCTATCGGTTAGTATTCAAAAAATGGTTCGTTCAGATAAATCTATCGCTGGCGTCATGTTTACCATTGACCCCGAGTCAGGATTCGAAAATGTAGTAGTAATTAATGCCGCTTATGGTCTGGGAGAAAACATAGTTAAGGGCCAAGTTACTCCTGATGAATATTTTGTTCACAAGGAATTATTACAGAAAGAATTCAAGCCTATTGTCGGTAAAACCTTAGGCAGAAAGAAGAAAGCCCTAATTTATACCAATGATTTGAGCAATCCTACTAAAAATACTTTAGTACCCGAAGAAAAAAGAATCAAATTTGCACTCAGTGATAATGAAATTTTAAAACTTGCCAGATTTGGGATAACCATAGAAAAACATTACAAAAGACCCATGGACATTGAATGGGCCAAAGACGGTTTAGACAATAAATTATACATTGTTCAGGCTCGACCAGAAACCATTCATTCTGCTAAAAAAGAAAATATTTATGAAGAGTATTCACTTGGCAAAAAAGGAAAATTACTATTAGAAGGCGCAGCAGTTGGATCCAGAATTGGGCAAGGCAAAGTAAGAAAAATTATAGACGTAAAGGAGATTAACAAATTTAAAAAAGGAGAAGTTTTGGTCACTGATATTACTGATCCTGATTGGGAGCCGATAATGCGTCAGGCTAAGGCCATAGTTACCAATAGTGGAGGACGCACTTGTCATGCCGCCATAGTTTCCCGCGAACTAGGAATTCCCTGCATCGTTGGGACTCAACAAGCTACTAAAACCCTAAAGGACGGACAAGAAATAACAGTTAATTGTGCCGAAGGAGAAGTGGGGCGCGTTTACCAGGGATTATTACCAGTCAAAGCCAAGAAAATTAATTTAAAAAAATTTAAAAAATCTAAAACCAATATAATGATGAATATTGGTATTCCTCGTGAAGCTTTCGCCTTATCTTTTATTCCCAATGAAGGAGTTGGTTTAGCTAGAGAGGAATTTATTATTGCCAATTTTATTAAAATTCACCCGCTTGCTCTTTTGAATTATCAGAACCTCAAAAATGAGAAAGCTAAACAAAAGATTGCCAAATTAACTCAAAACTATAAAGACAAATCACAATATTTTATTGATCAACTTGCTTGGGGCATGGGTAGAATTGCCGCCGCCTTTTACCCCAAAGAAGTTATTGTTCGTACTTCAGATTTTAAATCCAATGAATATGCCTCGCTGATCGGCGGTCAGGAATTTGAACCACAAGAACCCAATCCCATGATTGGCTGGCGCGGAGCTTCTCGTTATTATGATCCAAAATATAAACCAGCCTTCCAAATGGAATGTCAAGCTTTTAAAAAGCTTCGTGATAAAATGGGCTTTACTAATGTCAAAATAATGATTCCATTTTGTCGGACTCCAGAAGAAGGAAAAAAAGTTTTAGATATCATGAAAGAAGAAGGACTTGATCAAAATAAAAATGGTTTAGAAGTTTATGTTATGATAGAAATTCCGTCTAATGTTATTTTGGCAGATGAATTCGCCAAGCTATTTGATGGTTTTTCTATTGGCACCAATGATTTGACTCAACTCACTCTAGGCGTTGATCGAGATTCAGAATTAATTAGTCATATTTTTGATGAAAGAAATCAGGCAGTCAAAATCCTAGTCAGCCAAGTAATCAAAGCCGCCCATCGCCATAAAATAAAAATCGGCATCTGCGGTGATGCGCCATCAACCTTCCCGGAATTTGCCCAATTTCTAGTTAAAAATAAAATTGACTCTATTTCCCTTAGTCCAGACGCAGTGTTTAAAACTACTCTAGAAATACTAAAAATAGAAAAATAATCCCTATTTTAACGCCTGACTCGCCTATCGGCATGCAGGCATTTATCACAATTTTTGGCTTGTTTAAGCCATTCTATTTTATATAATTTAGGCGAAAATTACCCTTGACATCAATATCTGATGTATTATCATATAAATATGTTCGTTTAACCAAGGAGGAGCCATGTCTGATAAGTCCGTCCTCGCCGCATCCTCACTCGTCCCAGAGCTCATCAGTTCCGAGCGTGGACCTGATGGCCTATTCGTCGTCCATGGTGCTCACAAACTTCCCCCCATCGCACCTCCTCGGGGGCGCCGGAAGACTCCTGTAAGACCATGTGCAAGCACGAGGATTTGTGGAAAAAGAGGCAGGTAAGCCCAGTTTAGTATTTTGTAGAGTCCTACACAACAAAGATAGTTCTTTTTCAAGTTAAAGTCCGGTAAACGGACTTCTTTTTTTATGGAGAGATGGCCGAGCGGTTTAAGGCGCACGCTTGGAAAGCGTGTATGGGGAAACTCATCGCGGGTTCGAATCCCGCTCTCTCCGTATTTAAAATCACAAATCACAAATTCAAAATACTAAAACGCAATATTTGAAATTTTAGTCATTTTGATTTATAATTTATTTGTAATTTGGAATTTTCGTAATGGAAGGGTACCCAAGTGGCTTACGGGACCGGTCTTGAAAACCGGAGTCTCTTAACAGGGACCGTGGGTTCGAATCCCACCCGTTCCGCCTTCGGCGTGCCTTCGGCAGGACTCCGGCGGATAAATCCGTTTTTAACCAAAGAATTTCGACTTGCCTTCAAAATAAAGATATTATTAATTATCATTATTTACTTCCATATAATACTGATCAGATATTTATGATATCGTAAAAACAAAAACATGAAAACAAAAAAAATTATTCAAATGGTATTTACTGTATTAGCAGTGGTTGGTTTAGTTTTTGTCATTTCCTCAAATAAGATAGCTAAGGCCCAAGATTCTTATTTCGCCGATATGCAGTTGGGGTCAACTAATGATTTGTCTGACATTGAGCTGCCTCAAGAAGAAGATCTCTCAGGCCCACCGGGAGAGGTCCGATATATTGGAAAAGAAAAAACCGAACCAGTTACAATCAGAGTTGTCAAATACAATGAAAATTCTTTTGAAGAGACAGAAGTGGACACACCGGCTGCTGCCAGAGAACTGGTTGAAGATGGTTTTGTTACTTGGATTGATGTCAGTGGCGTTCATGATGAAAAAATTATCAAGGAATTTGGTACAGCTTTTGACCTGTCGCCTATAGAACAAGCAGATATTGCGAATACAACCAAGCGTCCAGATATTCGGGAAAATGATAACTATATTTTTGTGTCTTTGAAAATGATCGATGAAAGTTCTAGTGTAGATGCAATGCAATTAGAACAAATAAACTTGGTTTGGGGCAATAATTATGTTATCTCTTTTCAAGCAAATAGTGACAAAGACTTTGATTTAGTTTATGATCAACTGGCCAAGAAAAGAGGGCTTATGTCTAAAATGGGCAGTGATTATTTAGCGTTTGTTCTAATTGATACCGTCGTTGATAGTTATTTTCCAGCACTAGAAATTGTTAACGAGCAAATTGATGTTTTAGAAAAACAACTAATGGATTCACCCAATGAGGACATACTCAAAGGTATTTATATTGTAAAACGCGAATTAACAGTTGGGCGCCAGGTAATCTGGCCAATACGCGATGTAGTATATAATTTGTCTACCTATGATTATCCGTTAGTCTCATCTGAAGTAAAGAATTATTTTCACGCAACATATGAAAATATAGAATATCTTAACAGCACCATTGAAATTTTTTGGACCATCGCTTCAGACATGGTGAATTTTTATCTTTCGATTTTCAGTCACGATACTAACCATATTTTAAAATTCTTAACCATTTTTTCTACAGTATTATTCCTACTATCCTTTGTAGCCGCTATATATGGGATGAACCTAAGTCAATTTCATTCCAAAGATAAAAAGAAAAAAGGGACCCTAATCGTTTTTTTAATGATGACACTGCTTGTTGCGATAGCACTAATATATTTCCTTCTGGCTGGCTAGCTCTAAATTACAAAAATTGAAATCTAAAAAATAAAATTAAAAATATGATATCAGGCCAATTTGAATTACCATTAATGCTTCAAGTAGTCGCAGTATTTTTACTGGCAATAACAGGAGCAATACTTGCTACTGAAAAAAAATACGACATTTCTGGAGTCTTTGTTTTGGCATTTATCACCGGTGCCAGTGGAGCGATTATTAGGGACGGTGTTTTTTTAGCACAAATACCAATAATGATTGAAGATTGGCAATATTTGGTAGCCATCATATTAGCAGCAATAATCACGCCTTTATTCATTTTTTACATTAAAAAGATCACTTTAATCTTCATAATTATTGACGCTTTGGGCCTAGGGATATTTGGAATCATTGCAGCGCAAATGGCATTAAATAATAATTTAAATATCTTGGCAGCAGTCTTAGTTGGCATGGTTGGCGCAGTTAGCGGTGGTTTCCTGCGCGATATTCTCACCAAAAGCGAGCCTCTGCTTTTGAAACCCGGCCAATATTATATTACAGCCTCGCTTGCAGGAATTGTACTTTTTATTGGCTTGGCCATGTACGCAGATGTCAATGCCCAAATCGCGGCAATCGCAGGAATAGCTCTAATATTTATAATTAGAATGCTCTCGTACGCGTTCAACTGGCAGAGTTTCCCTGCGATAAATATTTCTAAAAAATTATTCAAAAAAAAAGAGAATAATGAATTAGAATAATATTTCTAAAATAATTAAAATAAAAACAAATGGTCAAAAAACTACCTGAGAGTCAGGATAATATCCTAGGCTACAAAGCAACGGGCAGATTGCATGATGAAGATTACAAAAAAATCTTTATCCCAGATATCGAGCAGGCAGTCGAAAAATATGGAAAGATGAGATGTCTATTATATATGCCCAAAGAGTTCAAAGGCTGGACACCAAAAGCATTTTGGGATGATTTCAAAATCGGGGTTGGAAAATTCAAAAATGATTATGAAAAATTAGCAATTGTCGGCGGACCAAGATAGGTCAAAATTGGCATAGAAATCGACGACCATTTTGCAAAAGCCAAGGCAAAAGTTTTTGATGAAGACCAGCTAGAAGAAGCCTGGAAATGGATAAAGAAATAGAGATTACTGCAATAAAAAAACACCAGAAATATTAATCTGGTGTTTTTTTTGTATTTAATTTATAATCTAAGAATCAGACTTACAATCCTTAAAAGTCTCTTTGTCAGATTCAGTAATAAAAGCTGTGTCGCCTTTTTCCCAAAAGACTATTGATTCATCGTCATTTGCATAACGCGCACCAGAAGCAGAAACTGCTTGTGGCAGAGTAAGCTGTCGATCATCACTTAACGTCAAATCAACCCTGTCTTTGTAAAACTTAGCGTCAATTGACTTCCCGTTTTTACAGGAATATGACACAGCATTGATTGGCCTGCTTGCAACAACCAGCCAGACAATTGCGACAATGATTATGATGATCACAATCACGACCGCAATAATAACGCCACTTTTTCCTTTTTTCATATATTTTTTGTTAATTATAAATTAATTCAAGGCCATGTTGGTCTGTCTTTAAAATAGACTTAAACACCTTTAATTTTTTTCAATTTAGTCAACTCTAATCTTCTTTTTCCAGGAATCTTTTTTAAAAGCATAAATAACAAAAGGAATAGAGGCTAAAACCAGAAAGCCTATTATCAAAAATCCTTCATATCGTCCAATGTCACCTGTCGAAAGCTGAGAAGGCGGGAAAAAGCCAAAGAAAATAGCAGATAGACAAGCTAGGATTCCTATGCCAGCAACAATCCACATTCCAATTTTTCCTCCGGGCACTGCATAGGGACGCGGTACATTAGGTTTGCTATATTTCAACTTTATTGCAGCCGCAAACATAATCACGTATACAGTCAAATATAATATCGCTGCCAAGGCAGTTAATATCCAAAACGAACTACTCACTGATGGCATAAGAATAAAAATCAGAGAGATAATAGAAACCAAGACTCCCTGCACAATCATGATATTGACTGGCATATTATTTTTGTTCATCTTATGAAAAAAAGGAGGCAAGTCGCCCTGTTCTGCTGTTACCAAAAGTCCTCGACTTGGGCCAGCAATCCATGAACTAACCTGAACAATCATCCCCGGAGCAGCTAGTATGGCAATAAGGGGCACTACCCAGCCTATGCTGAATTTATCTAAAACAGCTGTATAAGTTTGCATAATACCAGCAGTCAAGCTAATTTCAGAAGCCGGAATGATAAGAGCAATTGCCAGTGATCCCAAAAGAAAAATGCCCGCCACTATAATACCAGAAGAAAAAATTGCTTTTGGATAATCCTTGGTCGGATTTTTGACTTCTTTCGCATGTACTCCAGATACCTCCATGCCAGCAAAAAACAAAAACATGCCAGTTAAAAGAATATAATTATCTAGGTCTAGAAGATTGGGAATAAATCCTTTGGCGGTAATAGGAATGGCCAAATCTTGTCCAGAAAAAACCCAGACCATACCCAAGACAATCAAAATTACTCCAGGAAAAATAATTCCCAGCAGTGTTCCGATGCTGGTTATTTTTCCAGAAATCTTCATGCCACGCAGGTTTATAATAAGAGCCAGCCAATAAACTACAATAATAACTGCTAATGTATAGTATTTGTTACTGGCCAGAGCGGGATTAAACATATAAGCAATAACTGCGGCCGTAGCAGCTAATGCTGTTGGATAAAAAACAAGATTTTGCACCCACTGCAAAACAATAGCAGCAAAACCCCATTTTTCTCCAAAAGCTTCTTTTACCCACCTATAAATACCGCCTTGCTTTGGCCAGCCAGTAGCCAGTTCTGCTGAAACTAGAGATACCGGGATCAAAAACAAAATAATTGAAACCAGCAAAAAGAAAACAACAGTAAGGCCATATTCTGCCATTGTAGGGAGTCCTCTCAAACTACAGATCAAAGATACATTAATCATTGCCAAGGCAAATACGCCCAAGAATTTACCTGTTTTACTCACTTTTGTCATTTTTTTAGTTTTTATTTTTTATAGAATATTTAATTATCTTAATTATAGCAAAATGTAAAATTTTGACAATGCAGTTGTAAATAGGTGTTATCTCCTAATCAATAATGTGTTAAAATAAAAATATATAAACTAATTAAAACAAATGCCAAGACATGAAATCACGCCCCCTAATTTAAAAAACAATCCAAGCTGGGACGTTGTTGTTACCCAAACTACGCCCTTATTATCTTTTTTTAATTCCCAAGGCGGACCCAAAGATTGTAAATACGAAATCCAATTAGACACATCCAAAGATTTTGATTCTTCTGACAAGATTATTTACAAAGATATTAAAGAAACCAGTCAATTTGTTACTGGTCAAAAAGTAGAAAAAAAGGACGCTTTAAAAGATAGCACGCAATATTTTTGGCGCGCTAGAGCAATTACATCAAATGGCAACAGTGACTGGGAAGTTTCCCGCTTTTTTGTAAACACCCAATCAGACGATCATTTCATGAATTTAATTAGAACTCCAATAAAAAATATCACTGCATCGGCTGGCTACAATGTTAAAAATATTATTGATCATGATGATCCCGGGCTTATTACATTCTGGCAAAGTCCACCGCCAGGTGAAAAAACAAACTGGGTACAGTTTGACTTGGGCACTTCAAAAGAAGTTTGCCGTCTCTGGATTTTATCAAACTTTAATGAACCAGACGGCTGGCTCAAAGACTTTGTCCTGCAATCAAGTTCCAATGGCTCGACCTGGAAAGATATTACAGAAACAAGAACAAAAAACAATAATACGTTTAGAAGTATCATCAGCTTTAAACCAGTTAAGGCCAGATATTTCAGACTATTTATAAAAGATTTTCTCGGTTACGCCGCGCAAATAAATGAAATTATTCTATATTCACCTGGCCAGCCAAAAGTTCCGCAGGCTCCAAATCAAGATTATGTCCTAATTATTGGCAATGAACATAATGGCTATACTTTTACCGAACTAGCCAAAAAAGTTGAAAGCCTGTTCCCCAAATTAAAGACCCTAACTATTCCGTATTATGAAGCCAGCCTAGAAATGCTTCACAAATTACAAAAAAAACCAGTTGCCGTCATCCTTAGCGGCAATAATGCTGATTATCCAAATCTACCCATGTTTGAACACAATGGCGAATTTGAAATTATCAGACAGACTGATATTCCAATGCTAGGCATTTGCGCTGGTCATCAATTTATGGCCATGGCCTATGGTTATACGCGTGCTCGAAGCATGGGCTGGTCTGATATTTCTGCTATGGAACCAAAGAGCAGAATGACCAAAATTAAAATCCTAAAAAAAGATCCAATTTTTCAAGGCATTTCAGACAATTTCACAGCCCCTGAAGTTCATTCCTGGGCAGTAGCTGATTCCGCCCAAGAATTTGAAGTTATCGCCAAATCTGATTATGTTCAGGTCCAAAAAAGCACCCGAAGATTTATTTACGGCATCCAATTTCATGCTGAAATAAATGTTGATTATAATCATGGTAAGCCATTTATCAAAAATTTCTTGAAAATTGCGCTGAAAAATAAACAACTAACTTAGTTAGCTCAAAATTTTAATAAACGATCAATTTAATTTTAATAAATAATAAAAAAATATGACACTAAAAAACAAAACCGCCCTAGTAACTGGCGCTGGACAAGGTATTGGCAAAGTTATTGCTTTATCTTTAGCCAAAAAAGGGGCAAGCGTAGTTATTGCTGACATTAATCAAGACGAAGCTGACGCAACCGCAGAAGAAATAAAAAAAATGAGTGTTGAATCCTTTGCTTTACGATGCGACGTTTCCCAAAAAACAGAAATAGTCAAACTTATGGACCAATTAGTTCAAAAATTTGGCAAAATTGATATTTTAGTAAACAACGCCGGCATTTTTCCTTTTGTACCATTTGAAAAAATGACTGAATCTGATTGGGATAAAGTTTTGAATGTTAATTTAAAAAGCATGTTTTTATTATCTCAAGAAGCTATAAAAACAATGCCTGAAAATGGAAAAATAGTAAATATTTCTTCCATTGCCGCTTTTGTTGGGTTTGAAAATCTAACTCATTACTGTGCTTCAAAGGGCGGAGTAAGTTCTTTCACTAGAGCTCTTGCTCTAGAATTAGCCCCTAAAAAAATTAATGTAAATGCTATCGCCCCAGGAGCGATTGAAACCCCCGGAGCCAGCACCGATGAAAAAGCCAAACAGCAGACCATTGCCATGGTCCCTTTAAAAAGAATGGGTCAACCGCAGGATATTGCTAATTTAGCAATCTTTTTATCTTCTGACCAGGCTGATTATATTACCGGACAAACCATTGTTGTTGATGGCGGCTGGATCTTAAGATAATTAATATATGAAAATCGAAAAAAAGATTTGGCCAGAATATTTTGAAAAAATTTTATCAGGCGAAAAGACATTTGAACTTAGATTAGCTGATTGGAAATGTAAGCCAGGAGACATTTTAGTTCTCAAGGAATGGGATCCCGAGACTTCAAAATTTACCAGCCGTAAAATTGAGAAAATAGTTAGCTATGTTCTAAAAACTAAAGACATAAAATTCTGGCCGCAAAAGGAAATTAAAAAATACGGTTTTCAAATAATTTCATTCAAATAATCATGTTCGAAGACTTAATAAAAATCATCCCCATGAGCCTGGCCTCGGCTTTGAGTCCTGGCATATTTGCTCTAGCTCTAGTTTTGCTTGGGAGCAAGAAACATCCTAAGATGCGTGTTATAGCTCTATTTGTCGGTTTGGCAGTTATTGGAATTATCACTATAGTCATCGGTTTTTATTTTGGACAAACTCTGCCAGACGAAGAAAAGGCAAATCTGACCTCTTCAATTGTTGATTTAGCTCTTGGAATAATTTTTATCGCCTTTGGAATTAAAATACTGCTTTCCAAAGAAAGACAAATAAAAGAATCAGAGAAAAGCATAAAGCATGAAAATCTAAAATTAGCTGCAGCCGGCTTTGTTATTGGTGCTACAAATTTTGACGCAATTTTATTAAGTTTTGCAGCGGCTAAAGAAGTCGGCAGCTCAGCAAATATTGATGATCCAGAAAAACTGATTCTACTTCTTTTTATTTTATTCTGTTTAACCTTGCCAATTACTGTGCCTTTTCTTGTCTATCTGATTATCCCAGATATAGCCTCCCGAATTTTGTCAAGAATAAACAAAGTAGTTCTCAAATACAGCAAATATATAATGTTTGGATTATTTATAATTTTGGGAATTATGCTTTTATATCAAGGTCTATCTTATTTCTTTAAATAATAATCTCAATCATTATTTAAATAAAAATCTGCTGAATCAGCAGTTTTTTATTTATCCATAAGTGGGCTTGTCCGCCGGCTTGTCCACCGGAGCCCTTCAGGGCGAAGGCGGGACATATTAGACGATATTCGAACTTTCTTTATAGAAGGAAAACGATGGAATATTGCATATGCGATATAGTTAGAGGGATATAAAAGAAATTCTATACCCACCCCGCACACCAAGAGATAAGTACCTAATATAATATACCCCCATACTTAACTCACTATGTCCGTTTATATTAATTTCTGCTATAATTTTAAATAAGAGTATATAAAACTAGTTAAGCAAAACAAAATGGGAATTAGAAGACATTTCGAAAAAAAACCAACCGATGAAGATCTCAAGCTTCAGGATTTGAGCTTGGAACAGGAAGAGACTGAAAAGTTGAAATTTGATCCAGAAATAGAAATTACAGAATCTGATTGGCAGAAAATGAAACTGGAGTTAGAAAAAATGCGGACGAATGATGAGTGGCAGTATTTTGCATATCAGGCCATGCGCATGAAGCTCCTTCGACCCGACAAATTTACTGAACTGGACGTTGACGACCAAGCTTGGAAAGGAATAAAGCTGGCATCAGAACAAGACAGAGAAGATAAAAAATGGTTGGATTTTGCTAGCCAAGTCATGTATATGAAAATTATACAGCCTGATAAATTTTCTGATTTAGACATTAATGATCAAGCTTGGCAAGAAATGAAGCAAGAATTAGAACAAGATCGTAATAGGAATTGGTGGCACTTTGCCAACCTAGCTGTGTCCATGAAAATTATACAGCCTGATAAATTTTCTGAATTGAATATTGATGAAAGAGCCTGGCAGAGAATAAAATGGCAAGCAGAACAACACCGAAATGGAAATTGGTGGCGGTTTGCCCTTCAAGCCATGCGTATGAAAATCCTTCGACCTAACAAATCAGCGGAATTAGAAATAGATGATCAAGCCTGGCAGGGGATGAAACAGGAATTAGAAGTATGGCGAAAACAAAAAGAAGGGTGGAGTTTTGCCACGCTGGCCATGAATCTCAAAATCCTGGCCGCCGACAAAGTAGAAATAACCGATCAGGGCCTAGAAATCACTATGTTTCCTCCAGAATCTTTCAAATCAGAAAAAAAGCCACGGCCGGAAAGAAAAAACTTTTAGTTTAACTAATAAACCATTAAATAAAAAAACAGAGCTATAACGCTCTGCTTTTTTATACCCCCACCCCCTTACTCACTATAGGCTATAATGATAAATATAATTTATCATATTTTAGATTCTTCTTTACTGCGGGATGAATATAATAATATGAACAAGATGTTTCCATTTGACTATAAACAGGTTCGTATTTAAGTCCCTCCCAGTCATATTTCATAAATTCATCTTTTGGCATAGTTAGAATAACAGAATCTTCCATATTCTTTTTACCATAAGAATCAATAACCTGAGGAAAAGAGAATCATTTTCTCTTTAATGTTTGGCTCGAAAGCTACTTTAGAAGACAAGAAACTACTTATAAAAACAAAAAAAAACCGTTCTTCAAAACGGCTCTTCTTCAAAATTCGTTCAATTGGCGGGGACGACCGGATTTGAACCGGCGGTCTCCTGCGTGACAGGCAGGCGCTTTAAGCCACTAAGCTACGCCCCCAATTTGTTTTATGATATAGCAGGGGACGGATTCGAACCGTCGACCGCCACTTTATGAGTGTGGTGCTCTAACCAGCTGAGCTACCCTGCCCCCTTTAAAAATTCCAAATTACAAAACTCAAATTACAAACAAATTTCAAATTATAAATCTCAAATTCGCGTGTTTGAAATTTAATTATTGTAATTTATAATTTGTTTGGTACTTGTATCTTGTAATTTGGAATTTTTAAAATTGCGGGGGGCGGATTTGAACCGCCGACCTTCAGGTTATGAGCCTGACGAGCTTCCAGACTGCTCTACCCCGCGCCAATAATTACTCTTATATTATATATTAAACTATAAAAAAAACAAGCTCAACCTTTGTAAATCATGAAATTATTTTGCTTGCCTGCCGGCAAAGGCAGGGCTTAAATAAAGCAAATGGCTTATTTAAGGTAAAATAAACGGCTACTTTCGTCGATAATAGCCGTTTATTTAACGATTATAGCGTTTTTAAGCCAATTGAATTTCGATATTCACGACTCATTGAATTTTAATAAGAAATTAACTTCCGTAATATCTCTTCAATAAGGGCAAGGCAACATAAAAAATTAGTGATAAAATTACTACCAATATAACATAAAGTCTTAAAATTTTTAATTCTTCTAACATTTGAGCCAGAGTCTAGTTACATAAATCAGAGTAAAAATTAATATTATGCACAGTATAGTTAACCCTAATAAAAATTTTTCAGGTAATTGCATGATTAGTTAGTAGTTAGTAGCTGATAGATTATTAAACTAGTAATATACATATTATAAATAAAATTTAAAATAATAGCAAACTTTCCATTACATTAAATATCTGCTAAAATAAATTATACTCTATAAATATAATCAAAATAAATGTTAACATTCTTAGTAATCATAACCGTCATTTTAGCAGGAATATGTGGTTTTTTAGCTTTTTATCTAATAAAAATCAATCAAAAACTAGCCAATCCTGAAAATAAAGAAGATAAAATTTTACATGAGCGAATCGACAATCTCAACCAACACGTTGGACAGAATTTAAATCAAACCAGCAAAACTATTTCGGAAAATATGAATCAAGTCACCAAGAGCATGCTTGCTCAAATGAATGCGCAAACCAATCAATTCAATCAGCGCCTCAAAGAAAATAGTGAACTTATTCAAAAATCACAGTCAACAGTTGGCTCTCGCCTAGACAATGCTGCGAAAGTAGTTAGCTCTGTACAAACTCGCTTGGCTCAAATGCAGGAAGCTAATGAGAAAATATTTGAAGTAGGTAAGGATATTAGTGGGTTGCAGGAAATTCTTAAAGCTCCAAAACTGCGCGGCGCTTTTGGTGAATTATTTCTGGGCGATTTATTATCACAAACTTTTTCCAAAGAACATTTTGCAGAACAGTACACCTTTCGTTCTGGAGAAAAAGTTGACGCTGTCATCAAGCTTAAAGACAATATGTTGGTTCCCATTGATGCAAAATTTCCTTTAGAAAATTTTCAAAAGATGATCAGCGCGGCTAAAAATAAGGAAGAAAAAAAGAAATTCAAAAAACAATTTAAAACAGATGTTAAAAAACACATTAGCGCTATTGCTCAAAAATACATTTTGCCAGACGAAGGAACAATAGATTATGCCTTAATGTATATTCCAGCAGAAAATGTTTATTATGAAACAATTATCCGAGATCAAGATGACAATCCTCTTATCAATTTTTCTTATGCTAAAAAAGTTTTTCCAGTCTCTCCTAACACTCTCTATGTCTTTGTTCAAGCTATACTCCTCGGACTCAAGGGAATGAAAATTGAAGAGAGCGCCAAAGAGATCTTGCATAATCTTAAGCGCTTGCAAGGTGACTTTGGTAAATTCGACGATGAATTTAAAGTTCTTGGTAGTCATCTCAACAATGCCACCAAAAAATATAATGAGTCAGAAAAAAGGCTAGGAAAATTTAATGACAAATTAGCAGAAATCGATTATGGCGAGACAACGCCTGTATCTGAAAAAATTACCGCTAAGGCAATGCCAGTTCAAAAAGAAGTGCCAATGCAACAAGAAAATATTTATCAATAAAATTTATGGGAATACGAAAACACTTCGAAAAAAAACCAGACGAATTAAAATTGCAGGACTTGTCTTTAGAACATGTGTCGGACAAGAAACCTGAATTTGGCGTGGAAGAAATTACCGAACAAAGCTGGGATATTATACGCCAAGAGTTAACCAAAGAAAATGTTAAACGCTATTTGGAAAATTACGAACAGATGGTTGCGGCAGCCGATCACATGGATTACGAAGCTCCATCTGAGGAGTATGTCGCCCAAGAATATTTGAGCTTGCTAAGTTTATTAAGAATTGCCTCAGTTGACAGATTTGAAGATTTCGAATTGTCTGATGAAGAAAATCGACGAATTAATGATCCAGATTTAATTTTAAAAGCACATAGAATAGAACAAATGCGTTCAATGAGTCCGCAGGAGAGAGGGGAATTAAGAGACAAAACTATAAAAATGTTTCAGGCCAATCCAAAGATGTATATATTAAAGGACTTGTATTATCTGAAGATTGTTGATTCTAATCTATTCAAAGACCAAGAAATGCCTGATTCAATTAAGCAATTTATTACAGAAGAGATAAAAACAATATTAGAAAGAATGCGTCAGCCCGAATGGTCACATATTTCAAATATTGATGACTTGTTTAAAGCTATTCTTACTCTCAAAATCCTTACTGCTGACGAAGTAAAAGTGACTAATCAAGGATTGAAGATAACAATGAAAAAAGAGGATTTTAAACAGACAAAAAAGCCACGGCCAGAAAGAAAAAACTTTTAACTAATCTCATGGGAATCAGAAAACATTTCGAAAAAAAACCAGATGAATTAAAATTACAGGATCTATCTTTAGAAACAGAGGAGCCTAAAGCACTCGTTTTTAATCCAGAAGAAGAGATTATTGAACAAGATTGGGAAAGAATATTGCAAAGACTCAAAGAATATCATGACAAAGGATGGTGGGGACAGTTTGCTAGACTAGCACACAATTTCAAAATTATTTTTCCAGACAAATCAAATTTTTTTCTACTTGATCAACAAGCGTTAAAAGGAATTAAAGAGCAAAAGAATACTTTCCAAACGCACTACCATATGATGATTCTAAAAAATCTTTTTCCAGATCAAATAAATTTTGGCCAAGAAGATTTTGAAAAACTTAAACAAGAGTTAAAGTTTAACAAATCCACAGATTTAGAACTATATGTTACAACGGCTTTTAGTTTGCAAACTCTTTTTCCAAAAGAATCCAAAGAATTAGACCTAAAAAATAACGAAATTATTGACAAAATTAAAAGAGCTTTATTTAACAAAAAAGATCATCACGGAAGATATTGCCGTTTTGCTGCAAAAATAAGATTATTTTCACCAGAACTTTTCGAAGAATTAGGTCTAACTGAAAAAGATTTTGAAAACAAAAAAGAAGAAATGAATAGAGCCAAACTTATTGATTGGATACAGTATAGCTATGATGCGCTCACTCTCAGTATATTAACTGCAAAGAGAATAGAATTCACAAATCAAGGATACAAATTAGTAATGTCAGAACTTGACCTCAAACAACCAAAAAAACCAAGACCAGAAAGAAAAAACTTTTAACTAATCTCATGGGAATACGAAAACATTTCGAAAAAAAACCAGATGAATTAAAATTACAGGATCTATCTTTAGAAACAGAGGAACCTGAAGTACTTGTTTTTGATCCAGAAGAAGAAGTTACCAAAAGAGACTGGGAAATTATATGTCAAGATTTAACATTGAATAGTGTTGAAGGATGTTTAGATGAGTATGCTTTATCAGATTCAGTTGTTGACCATCGTCCCTATAGTCCCCCATCTGAAAGGACTGTTAGAAAGAAATACTTAGAATTACTAGGTTTATTAAAGATCTGGTCTGATAGATTTCTTGATTTCGAATTAACTGACGAAGAAATTCATGAAGCCGAGAATTCAGATTTAATTTTCAGACAGGACATAACGGAAAGACTAAAATCGATGAGCAAAGAAGAAAAACAAGAATTAAGAGAAAATATAGAAAAACTGTCAGATAATCCAAGGGATTGGGGTATCCCAATCGGAGAACACAAAATAATTACTTATTATAATCTCCATTATCTGAAAATTTACGCACCAGAAGTAATTAAAGATACCGAAATTCCAATCAGAGCCAGTAATTTTTTCATCCAAGAATTCAAAGAAGCCTTGAAAGATATAAGACAAGAAAAAAGAAAACACATTTCTAGGTATGCTCTTGGTAATATAGAAAGATTGTTTAAGGCTGGCTTTGTTCTCAAAATACTAGCTGCAAAAAAGGCGGAAATGACAGATCACGGATTAAAGCTCACCATGCCAACCCCCGACTTCAAACAACAAAAAAAACCTCGGCCAGAAAGAAAGCAATTTTAAATATATGCTACAAGAATTAAACGCGCAGCAGAAACAAGCTGTTACTCATCCAGCCGGTCCACTACTCATTGTTGCTGGCGCTGGAACAGGCAAAACAATGGCTATCACCAAAAGACTGGCCTGGCTTATGCTGCAAAAAAAGATCAAGCCTGAAAATATTTTAGCTCTCACTTTCACAGAAAAAGCTGCTGAAGAAATGGAAGAGCGCGTTGACAAATTATTGCCCTATGGCTATACCGATCTTTGGATAGAAACATTTCATGGCTTTTGTGATCGTATTTTGAAGGAGAATGCTTTAGACATTGGCCTTGATCCCAATTACAAATTATTAACCCAATCTGAGCAATGGATGTTTATCAAAGCTCATATATTTGATTTTGACCTTGATTATTATCGCCCCCTTGGTAATCCAAATTCATTCATTTCAGAATTAATCAAGCATTTTTCCCGAGCCAAAGACGAAGACATTTCTCCAGATGAATATTTAAAATATGCCAAAAGCTTAAAATCAAATAAAGATTTGGATAGTGAAGAGATAGAAAAAATTACAGAGATTGCCAAAGCTTTCAAGAAATATCAAGACCTCATGATCCAAGAAAGCAATCTAGATTTTGGTGACTTAATTATCAATACTATTGATCTATTCAGGAAAAGAAAACATTTACTTAAGAAATATCAGCAGCAATTCCAATACATCTTAGTTGATGAATTCCAAGATACAAATTATGCTCAGTACAAATTATTACAGCTCTTATCCTCGCCACAAGATAATTTAACAGTTGTTGGCGATGATGATCAGGCCATTTACAAATTTCGTGGCGCCTCTGTTAGCAATATTCTACAATTCCAAAAAGATTATAATAAAACAAAAAAAATAGTACTAACTGAAAATTACCGCTCCGAACAGCCTATTCTTGATCTTTCCTATAAATCAATTCAACTAAATAATCCAGATCGGCTAGAAGCGAAATATAAGATTAACAAAAAACTAAAATCTAATATAAAACAGCAAATTGATCAAAACCTTTGTCATATCCACAAAAATACTTTAGAGCAAGAAGCAGTTGAAGTCATAAACAATATAATTAAATTAAAAAACAAAGAAAAATCCAGTTGGTCAGATAATGCCATCCTTGTGCGTGCCAATGCTTCAGCTGAAATTTTCATCAGCCTTTTGGTTAGCAAAAAAATCCCGTACCAATTTATTGCTTCCAGAGGGTTATACTCTCAGTCAGAAATAATGGATCTAATTTCTTATCTTCGTGTCATCAATGACTTTTACGACGACATAAACTTTTACCGTATTTTGAACCTCAAATTATTTAACATCTCTCCAAAAGATATTGTAAAAATCATTTCACTTGCTAGAAGAAAAAATATCTCCCTATTTGATCTAGCCTCAACTCCAAGTCGCCTCGCAGAGCTTAGCGAAAAAACCCCAGAACAATTAAAAAGAATTACTGATTTGGTAAAAGAGCATGCCAGACAGAGTAAAAACAAAGGCGCTGCGGAGGTTCTCCTGGATTTTCTGAAAAATTCTGGCTACCTCAAAATGCTTCAAAAAGAAAAAAATACAGAAGCGGAAAAGAAGATTCTAAATATTTCTTTATTCTTCAAAAAAATTCAAGAGTTACAAGAGACAAGCAAACTATCAGTTCGTGAATTCATGGATCATCTTGACCTAACACTCGAAGCAGGGGAAGACCCATCTCCAGTTCAATTAGACGAAGGACCAGACTCTGTCAAAATACTAACTATTCATTCTGCCAAAGGATTGGAATTTGACAATATCTTTGTGGTTAACATGGTAGAGGATAGATTTCCTTCAAGGAGACGCAGAGATCGAATAGAACTTCCCGAAAAATTAATCAAAGAAAAATTACCAGAAGGGGATAGCCATGTCCAAGAAGAAAGAAGGCTTTTTTATGTTGCCATGACTCGCGCCAAAAAAAGATTATTCTTTACATCAGCAGAAGACTATGGAGGAAAAAGAAAAAAGAAGATTTCTCGGTTTCTCAAAGAAATTAAAACAGATATAGATAAATTTGCATTACCTGTCAAAGAAGAAAAACAAGATCAACTTCAGTTTGAACATCAAGAACAACCAGTTCAATCTTCTTCAAAAATCACTTATCAGCTCCCTTCCAAATTTTCCTATACCCAGCTTAAAGTTTTTGAAACCTGTCCTCACCAATATCGCTATGCCCATATTTTGCGTATCCCGTCGCAGAGTACTCACACTTTTAGTTATGGCAAGACGATGCATTCCACATTACAGAAATTTTACCAAGACCTTCAGGAAGGAAAGACATCTTCTCAAGAAAAACTGCTGGATTATTATCAAAGTTTTTGGCTTAATGACTTTTATTTGTCAAAAGCTCATGAACAAAAGAGAAAACAAGCAGGTGAAAAAGCTTTACAAAAATTTTACGAACTTAACAAAGACGAATTTAAGGCGCCGTTATTCATTGAAAAAGGCTTTAATCTAAAACTGGGCGAGCATGTTCTTAAAGGCCAAATTGATCGTATTGACAAGCTTCCTGACGGCACAATTGAAATAGTTGATTATAAAACAGGCAAGCCTCCAAAAAACGACAAAGACGTTGAAAGAAATGATCAGCTTCTACTTTATTCCTATGCTTGTGAAAAGGTTCTTGGCCTCACCCCATCAAAACTAAGTCTCTATTATATCGATCAAAACAAAAAACTAACCGCCGAAAGGAACATAAAAAAAGAAGAAAAAATCATTCAGAAATCACAAGAACTAATTAATAAAATAAAAGATTCACAATTCACAGCCACGCCAGG
>JAUWOX010000143.1 GCA_030611905.1 bacterium | reverse complement strand
CATGACTTTGTGTCCTGTAGATTCTTTTAGCCTGCTGCTAAAATGCAGTATTATCCTATCAATATGCCAGTTATATTGCAATCCATAAACCCTATAGGATACCTAGATTCTCAGAGACAGCTTGCAGTATAACAAGGATATTGATAAATTATTGCTACAAATAAGGCAAATCATAAGAATTATAGGAGATTTCCAAATGAAACACCTAATTCATAAAAATATTATGGTAAGATATATGTTAGCCTTCCTTTTTTTCTTACCATGCTTTACTTTTTCGCAGGATAATCAAGAGAAGCGCGTCGATATGGATGCAGATATCTCTAATGATTTGGTGCCTCTTGTTTTTGACAGTCCTTGCAAGAAGTCGGTTTCATCAGAAGTTCAGAAGGAACTATGGAATTTGGAAGAGACATATATGTTGAACTATAAAGATAAAAATATTGAAGTGCTCACTGAATTCTGGGATAAAAAATTTATTGGATGGCCAGAGTGGGCGGAGGCTCCTATTGATGTCAATAAGGCGAAACACGAACTCAGTAAACCGTCGGAAAATAAAATTATTTCGTTTAAAATCAGTCCGCAGAACATGGTACTGGAAGTTAATATAGCAGTCGTTTATTATTTGATCGATTTGAATTTAGAGAATAGGGCGCAAGAAAAATCAACCGCTACTTTTAGGATCATTCATACTTGGTTAAATAAGAATGGGAAGTGGCAAATTCTTGGCGGCATGAGTGCTAAATAATATATTGTGTTGTGTGTGTTCTAACTCGGCAGATATATGGATTGCAATATAAAATGGATATTGATAAAGTAAAAATACAAATTAAGCATATTTTAGGAGAAATCCGTAATATATAGAAGGATTTCATGACGAGTCTCTCAAAGCTCACAGGCATTCCTCAGTCTACCATTTCAGGAATTGAGAATGACCGAATTAAGATTGGAGTTGAGAGAGCAAAAGTCTTCGCAAAAGCGCTCAAATGCCACCCTGCAGTTCTTGTCTTCCCCGGCTGGGAAATCAATAAACAAGTTGTAGCCTAACAAAGCGTTGCCCAGCTGTGCGGTAAACCGCGCCGCTGATAATCTTGTTAGCCATTTTCTCTGTCTGCCAGTTGCTTATTTATTTCTATTCTAAAGTTTTCTAATATTTTTGAAATACCAGCAACAAGTGCTTCAAATTTTTCAGGATTAAGATCAAGAGCGTAGGCATGACTAAAGAAGTGTCTGAAAGCAAGGTATTCTTTAAGCTTATCCGATAGTTGCTTAGAGATAATATTTTTGTTCACCGCCTCAAGCAATAAATCTCTATGCCAAGATGGCCCTTGGGGTATTTCAATGGTTTTTGCTTGAAAAACTTGCTTTAATACATTTTCGATCCCATTGTAGAAGTTATGTAGCAATGTAGCTACACCTGCAAGTTCTAACTCTGATAAATCAGATAATGATTTAGAGGGGAGGGAAGAGAGTGTTTTTTCTAAGGCTTCATATTCAGCTTCAATACGATTTTTATAGCTAGCCATAAAGTGGCACCCCTTCTTCTTTGACTAATTTGATAAATTTTGATGTATCAGATAGATCAATGACGTCAACGGGCTTGGAAAGCGCAAAAATAAGCTCACCATAATAGCGGAAAAAATCTTTTGGAGATACTCCTTCAACGGCGATATCGATGTCATGGCTTTCTTTTGATGTGTCTAGACTGGAACCGAACAACAATACCCGTTTTATACGATATTTTTCCGATATTTCCCGAATTGTTTTTTTGTCTTTTTCTGTAATCATAAATAAATTATACCATTTATTGTTATTATTATCGCCTTTTTCATCTAACAATTATAAGTGGTCGCAAATTGCGACCAGCTAAAATAGGGAAAAATCCCATATTTAATGCTTTTTGTTTTCTTATTTTCCCTTCTTTAAACAGCCCTTTCAATGAATTTTCTAAATTTTGATTTTATGAGCAGATATAACGTTTTTCAGCTTTGAGTAAAACATTACTCAAAAATGAGTAAGCAACAACTTCCCTAATTAATAATTTATGGAATAACAACTATTGCGTCAGCCAATTTCTCTGTCTGCCAATTGCTTAATCAATTCCCTTTTAACCGCTTTGTCAAAGCAAGCAAATACAACCTTATCAATAGATGCATGCCCAGACAAAAAGTTAGATACTTCATTCAAAGCTATGCGGCATGCTTTTGGGATTGGAAATCTATACACACCACAGCTAATAGCAGGAAAGGCAATTGTCCGGATGCCATTTTCAATGGCAAGATTTAATGAGCTCCTATAGCAGGAAGCTAAAAGAGCCTCTTCATTCCTCTGACCTCCATACCAAACCGGCCCCACAGTATGGATAACAAATTTAGCCGGCAGCAAATATCCTTTGGTTATTTTAGCTGAGCCTGTTTTGCAGCCGTTAAGAGATTTACACTCTTCCAACAACTCCTTGCCGGCAGCTCTATGGATTGCCCCGTCAACGCCGCCACCTCCAAGCAGTGAGGTATTGGCAGCATTTTCAATTGCATCCACTTCAAGCTTAGTTATATCCGCTTCTATTATCTCGATTCTATCCATACTCATTAGAAAAACCTCTTTATTACTTTTTCCTGGCTTCCACCAGACAGTCCATCCTTTCCCCTTGCATTAACATTTCAACCTTTTCAAAACCTGCCGTTTTTAGACCATCTTTTATCTCAGCGAAAGTATACGTATCACCTCCTGATGTGCTGACCAGCATATTCAGGGCAAAAAGCGCCCCCATTGGAGGGCTTGTCCGATTCGTATCCATAACATGATCGCGGATTAAGAGCCTGCCGCCAATTTCGAGCGAGTCATATATTTTCTGAAAAAGACTGAGATTCTGCTTGGGGCTGTTTTGGTGGATGACAGCTGACAAGAGAGCAAGGTCACATCCTTTAGGGAGTTTATCCTTATTGTAATCTCCTGCGACAAAGCTCACTCGATTTTGAAGTTGTACTTCCCGGATTTTTTCTTCCGCAATAGCAATGACGCCAGCCAAATCATAAATTACACTCTGAAGTTGGGGGTTTTTTTGC
>JAUWOX010000071.1 GCA_030611905.1 bacterium | reverse complement strand
ATACACCAAATACGGCGCCTTTGAAATTTATTAATTAACTATCAGCTAATAATTAATAGCTAATAGATCAATTCTATTAGCAATTAGCTATTAGCAATTAGCTGGCGAATGAAATACAATATTCTAATGTTTAACATGTCTGAATTCCGAGAATGGAAATCAGGCATTGTTAATCGTAATTCCCACATTCTTCATAATCTTTTAAAACAAGATCGAATCGACAAAATTTTATCCGTCGATTTTTTGCCATTCACCAAAAAAAGAGCGCTTCGCATCTACTTTCAATCAGTTTTAAAATCACACGGAGGTAAAAGAATTAAGCAGGATCTAACTTCAAAACTAACACAAATTAGCGACAAACTTTACACATATTCAACCATCGATTCTTTGTTCTCTGAAAAGAAAGTCTACAAAAAATTAAACAAAATCATTAAAAAGATTTTTGATGAAGATGAAAAATTACTTGTCTGGTCATATTTCCCTATGTTTGTCAGCTATCTAGATTATTTTAAAAATCACGCTGTCAAAAAACCAATTAACATTTTTGATACAGTCGATAATTGGACCGAACATGCCAGCTTCCAGCAATATAAAAATCGACTTCAGCAAAATTACAAAACAATTGCTAAAAAAACAGACATCATTTTCACAGTTTCAAAAGATTTATTACAGCTCTACCCCCAAAATCATCATAAATATTGGATACCTAATGGAGTAGATATTAAACATTTTGAAAAAAAATCTGACAAAAAAATGATTCATGCTGGCAAGCCAATTATTGGATATTACGGAATAATTGAAAAAAGGCTAGACTACGATTTATTAAAACATATTGCTCAAAAAAACCCCGATAAGTCATTTGTCTTTATCGGCTGGGTTTGGAAAAATGCTGATGTTGACGAACTTAAAAAGCTACAAAATGTTCATTTTCTCGGCCGAAAAGAATACCAAGATCTACCGCTTTATTTAAACGAATTTGACCTAGCCATAATTCCACACAAAATCAGTCAATTTACTAAATCAATGAATCCAATAAAGCTTTATGAATATTTATCAGCCGGCAAGCCTATTGTCACCACAAAAATTGCTGGATTAGAAAGATTTCAAGACCTAGTTTATACCGCTGACACACCTGAACAATTTAATCAAAAAATTCAACAAGCTCTCCAGGAAAACAATCAAGAACTTCAACAAGAAAGAAAACAAGCTGTTAAAGAACATACTTGGAATCATCGCGTAGATGAAATGTTAAAAATCATAGACATAAAATGCAAAAAATAAAAAAATACATTCTTCCAATCTTGCTCATCGCTATCGTTGTTATTTTTTTTATTCCAGCATTAAATGATAACTTTTTATCTGATGATTATGACCATCTCATGTTCGCCCGATCAGTAGATAATATTGAAATGATCCCTGGCATCTTTAAAATCCCCGGCGATATCTATCGCCCTGTTATGAATGTTTCAATCGCCATTGATTATTTGATTTGGAATTATCATCCATTTGGCTTTCACCTAACAAACCTTCTTTTACTAATTCTATCCTCGCTGCTCATTTATTATATTGTCAAAAAAATCTCGCGCAATAATCTACTGGCATTTTTTGCCGCCTTAATCTTCGCTATCTTTCCCAGTCATCATGAAACAATCACCTGGATTTCAGGCCGCACCGATCTACTAGCTTCTTTTTTCTATCTTCTTGCAATATATTTATTTATCAAATTTATTTTCACAACCAGATACAAATGGCTAATCCTGTCTTATCTATCCGCAATCCCAGCTTTTTTTAGCAAAGAAATTTCTATAACCCTGCCATTCGTTTTAATTGCTATCTATCTCTTCTACCTTAAAAAAGAATCCAAAATTAAAATCAAAAAAGCTATCCTTTTATGGCTTCCGTATCTTGTTTTGCTAATAATTTACTTTATAATCCGCAAACAAATTGTTGGCGCTTGGATAGGAGGCTACTCACTATTTGGACAATCATCCTCAATACAATTTTCACCAAAATCAATCCTTCTTCCATTTTATTTTGTAAAATATTTAATAAATTGGGATTTCCTTGCGCAATTTTGGCAAAAATTATCCAGCAATAAAGTAATAAATATTATTTCCCTCGTTAACATCGCTATATTCATCATCTGCATAATCTATTTAAACATTGAACAACTGAAAAATAAAAAGTTCTGGAAAAATGTTATTTTTCTAGGAATCTTAACCTATTTTATTTCCATACCAAATCTATCTATCCTGCCATCACTCAAGACAAATTTAATGAATACCAGAGTTTTGTACATCGCCACAATCCCTCTCGCTATTCTAATTTCTTACTTAATTTTCAACAACCTTAATAATAAGAGAAAACTCAAAATCGCTTTTGCCATTATAATCTGTCTCGCCTTAACCACAGCTTATATTATTAATTACATCCCATGGCATCAAGCATCGGCCAAGGCAGGGAACATGCTTAATAATATTGAACAACTACATCCCGACTTTGAAGACATAAGTTATGCAACCTACAAGAAAGAAATATTTTTCAAAAATCTGCCAGACAATATTTACGGCGCCTTTGTTTTTCGCAATGGCTTTGCCGAAGCCCTAAGGATAAAATTCAAAAACAAAAATCTCTTCGTAAACCCTTTGGAAAAAATAGTTTGGATAGTCAAGAACAACAAAGGACCAATTACTTCACTGTGCAATTTCAAAAAGAATAAACAAACCACCGGCATTCAAGTCTTTAAATGGGATAATTCTGAAGAAAAATTTATTGAGCAAAACAAAATCGCAGAAAATTATAATAATCGACAGCAACTCCAAGACAAATATGCCAGCCAAATCAAAAAATTTAATTCCCAGCAATGGAAGCTTAAAGATAAAGAAATTGCCCAGCTAACTCCGTCAACTGAAACAACCACCATGCCACCAACAGAAAATTATACCTACCAATTCACATCAAAAGGAAAAAGCGATGCTCTCAAAAGCCCGCAATTAAATCTACCGCCGGTAATCTTCGATGAATTTATTTTCAACACAGAGTTTGATCAAACTACTATTGCCGATTTCATGTGGCCGACCAAAGATCAAAAATTCTCTGATCTGGATAACAATATTTTAGTTCCTGTCAAGACAGGCGACAATTCAAATATAATCGATTTAACCAAATGCCCAGCTTGGTTCTTAGAAGAAAATATTGAACAACTTCAACTCATCCCAACTGAAAAAGCAGGAGAGATAAAAATCAATAAAATAGAATTAAAATAAAAAATGACTCAAATAAGTCAAAAATAACAAATTTTAACGGCTAATATCGTCGTTAGTAGCCGTTAAAATCAGCATCGAATCAGCCTTCGAAATCAACGTTAAATCAGCGCTAGCACTATGCTATCCATTATAATAGTCAACTGGAACACCAAAAAACTCCTCAAAAAATGCATTCAATCAATTCTCTCAAATGCCCCTAATTTTGAATATGAAATTTTCATTATTGACAATGCCTCCACTGATGGGTCACAAAAAATGCTCAGAACAGAACTAACAAATAAAAATATAACTGATCGATTCGATACAAACCCCGATATCCATCTTATTTTAAACAAAAAAAATCTTGGCTTCGCTAGAGCCAACAACCAAGCCATAAAAAAAGCAAAAGGAGATTATGTTCTATTGCTCAATCCTGACACAGAGATTCTTCACAACACTTTGCAAAAAACAATTAACTACATGGACCAACATCAAGACATTGGAATCCTTGGCTGTCAATTACTCAACCCAGACAAAACTATCCAACCATCTTCCCGTAGTTTCCCAACACTTTGGTCGCAAGTAGTTATACTTTTAAAATTACATAATTTATTTCCAGGCTTGGTCAAAAAATACTACATGGCAGATTTTGACCATAAAGAAAACAGAGAAGTCGATCAAGTTATGGGTGCATATTTTTTAATCAACAAAAAAGTCCTCGAAAAAATAGGACCTCTAGATAAAGAATATTGGATTTGGTTTGAAGAAGTAGATTTTTGTAAACGTGCTAAACTAGCTGGCTTTAAAATATTTTATTACAAAGATGCGCAAATAATCCATGTTAAAGCTCAAGCTTTCAATCAAGTCCTAGGAATTACGAAGCAAAGCTATCTTAACAATTCAATGCTTCATTATTTCAGAAAATTCCATTCCATTTTCAGCGTTTTAATTATCACTTGTTTATATCCACTAAGTTTATTCTTGGCCATGTTTGTTGATATATTAAAAGGCATAATCCCAGTCAAAAAGAAAAAAGAACTATAACTAATTACTCAAATTCAATTTGCCAAACTCAACACCGCCCTCTCCTCCTCCAAAATCCAATTTTAAAATCTGCACCAAATCATTCTTTCGCAAATCACTTAAATCAAATTTCAAATTTTTATCCATTTTTTTCATAATCATATTTGACTCACTATAATCTTCATCGCCAACATATCTCCACTGCAATTTTACTTCATCATAATCTTCTGTTCTTAAATTAATATTCAACGATTCAATTTCATTAGTATCTAATCGGAGATTAGGATTACTTCTTAAAAATGAATCGCCTTCAGCAGAAAAAACAAAAACACCATCTTGCTCTTTCCATTTTCCATTTCTAGCTTTCCAGCCCTTATTCAGCATATCAAACTCCTCCTCCTGATTCACAATTTCCCGATGGTCATTCTTCCAATCAATATGAACAAAGGCATCGTAATTTAGGTAACCCAAACTCAAACATATCAAAATAGGAATTACTATTCTAAATTTATGGGGGATTAATATGCTAATACTCAAAACAATAATCAAAGCTACTGAAAATAATCCCGGTAATAAATATCGTCCCTGCGGCTGATATTTATCCAGACTATAATAAAGCACTGACAAAAATACTACCCCGAAATATAAATAACAAATTAAAATCGCCCCAAATTTATCTCTTACCCTTCTCCATATAAAAAACAAAACAATAGGGGATAAACATATTACAAACAAAACAAAAGTCATAAAATATATATAATTCTGTGGATCCAATCCAATGTCTGCCTGACCGAAAACACCCAAGAAATTTTTCGATAACGCCTTTAACCAATCATAAAAATTTCCCCAAAGTTCTTGGCCTTGAAATTTCCAAAACTTATTGGCATATTTCAATCCAAAAACATCACCAACTACAATTAGATTCCTAATCATCCAAGCCCCACCCAAGATCAAGGCCGGCAAAAAAGAACACAATAAAACATCCTTCCATTTTTTAAAATTCCTTATTAATAACACAGCTAAAAAGAAAATAACAACAGGGTATAAAACCAATTTAGTCAGCAATGCTAAAACAACAACAACGCCACAAATTAACAATCCAAATCTAGACAAGCCCTTCAAAAACAATCTAATTAAAAAATAAAGCATCACAGTCCCCAGCAGACAAGCCAAAACATCATTGTTCAATATTCCATTTATAAATAAAAACATTGGCCAGAAAGTAAAGGCCAATACTGCACTATAAGTTAAAACTCTACTTTTAGGAAAAACTAGCCTAGCTCCAAAAAAACAAAAAATTATTGCCAACACGCCCATTAAGCTTGAACATATTCGTAAAATCCGCACCTGCCAATCAATACTTACTCTATTCTTTAAAATCATATCTACAGGCGCCAAGCTCATATAATATAATGGCGGCTGATGTGCTTCCCAAAAAGTTATTTTATCTTTATAG